>JAQTYS010000293.1 GCA_028688175.1 Methanothrix sp.
GAGGCCGTCGCCCACCCACCTGCGGCTGTCGAGGAAAGCCTGATCGTCACGGGCCTTGATGGCGGCGATGGCAGCCTTCAACTCTTCGAGCCTGGCGGCGTTGGCCGGGTTGGCAGCAGCGGCCTTCTCGCCCTTCTCAAGCAGCTGGCCGGCGCCGAAGTCGAACATCCGGCGGCTGTGCTTGGCTTCTCTTGCTTCCATTTCCTGCTCTAGCTGGGTCTGCTTTTCCATCTTCTCTTCCCCTCCGGGCTCGCTCTTCCTTGATTCCATTGTACCGCATACGGGACAGAATGCAAGGGGAATTTACGGAGAAGACAGAAAAGCCCCCGCCTACCGGAGTGGCTGGCCGGTAGGCGGGGGTGTCCCAGGTAGCTGGGAACTTTTATGGCTCATTCAATGGCTCTGAGCCATTCTTTGCGCCATAGGGTTCGATTGTGTGGCCGGGTGCCCATCCCTTCCCGGCCTCCGCGCAAGGCGGCCCCGTCGCGTCGAGGGGGTGGCGGCGCGACGTACTACAGGTCAGAATCCCACTCCGCGTTCTGCGGACGGCGATACTTCTCAGCGCGGCACAAGTTGCAGGAGCATTTCTGCCGATGCTGATACCGATGGTTGGTCAACCGCACGGCCGTTTCCTCCGGCGTGTACCGCCACACCTCCGTGATGATGCGCCACATGCGCGACCAGGCGCGCGAGCGTTGATGACGGATGTAGGCGCGGGAGCGAGACACGTCCGTTACGTCAAGCGCCCGGGGCGGAAGTGTCCGCACGCTGCTTGGGCTTGAAGTAGAGGTAGAAGAACGCCTGCGAGCCGGTCCAGACCACGCCGCCGAAAGCAATCACGTCAACGGCGGTCCACTCCCCCGCCTTGGCGATAAAGCCGAGCACGTCCCCGGCCAGCCAGGCATCGCCCAAGCCGACCGCGAAGGACAGCACCCAAGACAGCGCCAGCTTGGCCATGTCGGGCCAGGCCACGCCCTTGATGAGTTGGGCCAGCCAGGACGCGAGCACGCCCGTGATGAGCATGGCCGCCAGGGTTACAATCTCTTGCCACGTCATGTGTTACCTCCTCTGCCGGCGCAGGAGCCGGCGAACGCGGAACTGACGGGGATAGATGGCGGATCACCTCCCGGTTGCGGTGAAAACAACAACGCGAAGCGCCGGCACAGCTCCGGGCACGGCCAGACATCATCGAGAGCCCGGCACGAGGTGCAGCAGGGCTCCACGGGTAGCTCCGTGGTAGGCGTGTAGCGCCCGCAGGGAGCGAAGAGGTCCATCAGTCCAGGCCCAGTGCCTTGCGCACGTCCTCCAGATCCTGGAGCTTGTCGGCCTCGAGCTTGGCCACCCGCTCGGTGTCGCCCTTGATCTCGGCCCGGATGATCTCCACGTCATAGCTCCGGGCCACGTGGCTCACACGGTTGAGCTTGATGAGCTCGATAATGCTTGCGTCCATTTCGTCTCCCTGGTCTGGGTGATAGGCGCCGCAGTCGGCCACGATGTCCAGGCCGTCACACTGCACGCCGCCGATCTTGCCGGGTCCATGCACTGTCCACTGGTGCATGCAGGCCCCCGGATGCCACACGGGTTGCTTGGGCCAGTAGCCGTTCAGATACGACCACGCCTCGGTCTGTGCCGTGTAGCGCACCAGCCCGGCGTCAGCCAGGTAACGCACGCTACGCCAGCCTCCGTAGGCCCCCATCTGGGCAAGCGGCAGGATGGTGCGTGCCCCCTCAAAGTACTTGCGCACCGGTCCGGCCAGCTGGGAGTCGGTGGCGTCGAAGTCCACACAGAGGTAGACGGGCAGGTCTTCGGGCAACGCCAGTTTGCGGAGTTCGGAGAGCGCCCGCTCCGCATGGGCCACGCCTCGCTTGTAGCCGTCCAACGCCGCCCCCTCTGAGGTCTCAAACCAACAGAAGACGGAGATGCCGGCGGCGAAAGCGGCGTCCAGTTCTTCCCGGGTGAGCCGCTTAGGATCGTCGTAGTCGTACAGGTAGCGCCCGATGACCGTGTAGCCCTTGCCCTTCAGCGTGTCGAAGAACGCCGGCCAGGATGCCGGTCGTGTGGAGTAGTCAACTCCCTTGATCATGCTCACCCCCTTGCCAGCGCCGTGTAGACCCATTCCAGCATCTGCGCGATGGCGTAGCTGCCGATGGCCACGGACGCCCATTTGACGATTGACTCCCAGCCCTTGCGCACCAACGCCGTTTCCCGCAGCGCAGCTACGTCCTCTTTGAGCCTGCGTAAGTCGCCGTTCTGATCGCGCTTACATTGCACGATCTCAGCCAGCATCACCGGCATGCTCTGGCAGGCGTTCTTCCACTCTTCCAAGTCAGCGGCCCTTTCCTCGAGTCTGGCGATTCGTGATTCGGCGTCGGACATGGCCGCTCCTGGAGTAGTGGCTTCAACGATGGGCAAGCGTGGTACAAATGGAGATGCGCCCGGCTCCACCGACTGGGGTTGGAGGGGGCCGGGCGTGCTGGTTTCTACCCGGAATACTTGGCCAGCATGACGACGGTGCCAGTGGCGATGGTCACCTCGTGGCCGCTCAGGAGCGTTACTTCCACGTCGAAACGATACTTCCCGCCGGCGGGCCAGAGGTCGGTGGCGGTAGCATGGGCCAGCTCAAAGCGCACGGTGTTGGCGTCCACGATGGTGCCCGCTGTTTCCGTGTCGGTGCCTGTGGCTAGATTGCGCACGGTGAACTTGCAGCTGCCACCGGTGAAGGCCGGGAAGGTGCCACCCGCGTCCGTGAAGGTCAGCGCCCGGCCGTCGGCATTGTAGTAGTCGTCGCCGCAGACGAGCGTCACCGTTTCGGCGTCCACGCTCACGGGTGAGGTCACCGTGACTACAGCGGCCCCCAGAGCGGACACCTTGGCGTCGATGGTGTCCACGTCGGTGCCCACCGCTTCCACCGTGGCTTCCTTGGCCAGCACGGTAGAGCCTTCAATCTCTTCCAGTGTGGCTCCGGTAGAGGTGCCCGAGGGCGTCTGCTCAAGCGCGTTCTCCGTGAAGCGGTACACAGCGGCGTCGGCTTCCAGGGCCGTGTCCAGTTTGTCAGCGATGGCCTTCACCAGCGTGAGGTGGCTCCCCGCCGCTTCCACGGCCGTCTTCACGTCGGCTGCGTTGTGGGTGCTGAAGCCGGTCACCAGGTCGGCCGGTGACTGCCCGGCGGCGTAGCCTGCCACCGTCACCGCGGCCGCGGCGGTTGCCGCTTCGCCGGTTGCGGCCAGTCCGCTCTGTATGTCGGTGACCGCTGTCGAGTTTGGCGCGTCCACGATGTCCATCTTGGCCCCGGCCGCAGCAGCAGTCTTCGCCGCATCGTAGGCGGCGGTAAG
>JAQTYS010000047.1 GCA_028688175.1 Methanothrix sp.
ACAATTGTCCTTATTGTGGCTTATCGATAGATCGAGATCTCAATGCTGCTCTGAATATTGCAAGACTGGGATTACAGTCTTTGGCATCAGCCTAGATGCCCGCCAATTCATTGGCGGGAGTGGTCACAACTTCAATAATACCTTTAACGAAGAGGGGTAAAATATTTTTTGTAGCTGGAATATTCCATCGCATCTCTGCCGCCGCTCCGAGATTGCTTTTGGACAAATTAGTGCTTGAGGTCGGCGATCATAGCTTCGCGCGAGACCCGTGTTCACGCGAAGGAGCAATAGAAATGACAAAACAGAGCGATATTATTCAGGCGCTAAACTTGTGCGCTTGGACCTTTCTGAAGGTTAGGCATACATTCTCTTTGCGTACCATCCTATATCATCCCGAGCCGTTCTTTTATGGCTCTGATATCTGACTGTACCTGTCTAAGAGTCATTCCGTATCCTGGTTGGATGTCTTCTCTCATGCCTTTGATCTCTTCAAGGGTGTTCTTTGTATTGTCTCTGATTTCTAGAAGGACCGGGATTGCCTTGTTCAACTGGATTGCTGAGCAAATTTGAGCATAGCTCTCAGTCTTCATAATATCGCCTTTATAATCTTCAAAAGCAATGCTCGATACTTGGGAATGTTCAGGCTTTCGGGTCTCTACCAGCTTCTTAAAATCTGCTATTGTCTCTTCATCGCCTTCGATTAGGACTACGACCTCCGGCTCCTTCTCGCCCCTCCTATTGCGGGCATGAAAACCTTTAAGGCCCAGGTCTATAGCATTACTCATTAGGAAGTATCTGTAGCCTACATCATGCACTTTGGGACCGATAATTTTGATTTTTAGCTTCATAGTCACCCTTGATATGTATCGGCAGGCTATTTGATTGTTTCGTGGTGGAGGCGGCCAGCTAGAAGGCCGTCCCTGCCATTTCCAGTTCCGCCAGCACAAGTACAGGACGCCTTTTTGCAATATTCCATCCACCTCTGCCGCTGCTCCGAGATTGCTTTCGGACAAATTCGTGCTTGAGGTTTGGCGACCATGGCTTCGCACGAGACCTTGGGTATCATGCGAAGCCGTGAAGGCGCGAAGTCTCGATGTATAGGAATGTTTTTGACCAACTCATATTACTATCTTCTTAGAGAAGACCAATTGCCATGGGAGGTAAGCGATGAGTGATGTTGTCAAGTCGTATCTGGCTGAAATTGATAGAGAATTCAAGACTGGAAGGGCGACGGAACACACTCATCGTCCGGCTTTAAAAGGTCTGATTGAATCTCTGGTCCCAGGAATCAGGGCCACCAACGAGCCGAAAAGAGTGGAATGCGGGGCACCGGATTTCATCCTGCGTCGGGATGGACTTTCCATTGGTTATGTGGAGACCAAAGACCTTGGCAAGTCTCTGGATGAGGCGGAGGATTCCGGCCAGTTGCAGCGCTACAAAAAGTCTCTTCCCAACTTGATTCTTACTGACTATTTGGAGTTTCGCTGGTTTGTGGACGGGCAGCTTCGCGACAGCGCCCGGCTGGGCAGGATTGGAAAGGGCGGCAAGATCCAGCCTGATAAGAAGGGAATTGAGGAGACGGTGCAGCTTCTCAAGCTCTTCCTGGAGAGCCGGCCAGAGGCCATCACCACGCCCAAAGATCTCTCGGAGAGGGCGGCAAAGCTGGCTCACATCATCCGGGATACGATTGTGGAAGCCTTTGAAAAGGATAGAGCATCGCAAGACCTCAAAGACCTGCGCGATGCCTTTGCAGAGGTGCTCATTCCCGATTTGAATAAGCCGGAGAAGGTGGCCGAGTTCGCTGACATGTATGCCCAGACCATTGTCTACGGGCTTTTTGCGGCGCGGGTCAATCACAAGGGGCCCGGTCCATTTCAGCGGCTGGGAGCTTCCCGCGAGATTCCCAAGACCAATCCGTTTCTGAAGAAGCTCTTCGACAGTATCACCGGCTCCAGTCTGGATGAGGAGCCTTATGTTGATTTCGTGGACGATCTGGTGCAGATCCTGGCCAACACGGACATGGAGAAGGTGCTGGAGAACTTCGGCAAACGCACCAAGCAGGAAGATCCGATTGTGCATTTCTACGAGACATTCCTCGCAGCCTACGATCCCAAGACGCGGGAGAAGCGGGGCGTTTATTACACGCCGGAGCCGGTGGTGGCGTACATCGTCAAATCGGTGGATTACATCCTGAAGACGCGCTTCGGCCTGGAGGGCGGTCTGGCCCACACCGCTGATATCGTGGAGTACGACCGGGAGGAGGCGTTCCTGGATGAGCAGGGCAGGCCGGACAGAAGCAAGCTTCTCAAGGTGGTACAGGAGGAGCGGCCCAAGGTGCTGATCCTCGATCCAGCCTGCGGAACCGGGACATTTCTTTATGCCGTGATGGACTATATCAGAGACGAGTTCATGAAACGAGGGGACGCCGGGCTCTGGTCGGCTTATGTGCGGGATCACCTCTTGCCCCGCTTATTCGGCTTTGAGCTGCTCATGGCACCATACGCCGTGGCCCATTTTAAGCTGGGAATGCTGCTGGCAGGCCACGATCTGCCCAAGGAGCAGCAGAAGCAGTGGCAGTATGATTTTGAAGCCGACGAGCGGCTGGGGATTTATCTTACCAACACCCTGGATGAGGCACCCAGCGAGTGGCAGAAGCTCTTTGGAGCTTACCGCATCCTGAGCGAAGAGGCGAACGCGGCGTCGCGGGTGAAGAGAGATCTGCCAATTTTAGTTGTGCTGGGAAACCCGCCTTATTCCGCAAATTCAGCGAATAAAGGCGAATGGATTATTGATCTTATTCGGAATAGTTACTACCCGAAAGATGAGATAAAAGAGCATAATCCAAAATTATTGCTGGATGATTATGTAAAATTCATTCGTTGGGGTCAGTGGCGGATTGAGCATAACAGCTCGATAAACAGCAAGTTGGCAGGCGGCGTTTTAGCCTTTATCACAAATCATGGGTATTTGGATAATCCGACTTTTCGTCAAATGCGAAAAACCTTAATCAATAATTTTGCAGAAGTTTATATTTTAAACTTGCATGGAAATCTCAAGAAAAAGGAATGCTCCCCTGATGGTTCAAAGGATGAAAACGTTTTTGATATACAACAAGGTGTATCAATTGGATTTTTCATCAAGAAGCCTGAGAACACTGGTCCTGCAAAAGTGAAATATGCAGAATTATGGGGAAAAAGAGATAACAAGTACAAATGGTTAATAGAAAATAATATCGCTACCACCGCTTGGACCTCAGTTGAACCCAAATCAATATTCTATCTTTTTTCACCACAGGATGTTGCCCTTCAACCAGAATATGATCAAGGTTTAAAAATAACGGAAATCATGGAAATCAATTCAACAGGCGTTAAGACACATCGCGACCATTTCGTGCTGGGCTTCGATCAATCATCAATTCGATCACGCATTGATGATTTTAAAAATCTGAATATTTTGGATGAAGTAATAAGAACAAGATACAATCTAGCCGATACGCGTGATTGGAAGCTGGGCCTAAAGAGGCGATCTCTGGCAGAAGACCCGCAATGGGAAAAATATTTCACTAAATGCCTTTATCGTCCTTTTGATTTTAGATACTATTATCATAATGAGAATGTTGTTGAGCTTCTAAGGCAAGAAGTAATGCACCACATCGAGTCAAAAGAAAATCTAGGTATTATAACCACTCGACAAACACGTGATAAATGGGACATTTTTGCTACAAATCAAGTATGCGGACATAAATCATGTGCTGCATACGACATCAATTATCTGTTCCCACTTTATCTTTATCCATCCATCGATGAGAAAAACACTCGCCAAGAAACGCTGCATAATACATCATGGTCCCGAGGGCCAAATGGTCGCATCCCCAACCTCAATCCCGATTTCGTCTCCGCCTTCGCCTCCCGCCTCGGCCTCAAATTCGTCTCCGACGGCCACGGCGACCTTGTCGCCACCTTCGGCCCGGAGGACATCTTCGACTACATCTACACCGTCTTCCACTCGCCCACCTACCGCCAGCGCTATGCAGAGTTTCTGAAGATCGACTTCCCTCGTGTCCCTCTGACCTCCGACCTGCAGCTCTTCAAGAAGCTGTGCATCCTGGGCGAGGAACTGGTGGCGCTGCACCTGCTGGAGTCGCCCCAGCTCACTCAGCTTCTCACCCGCTATCCTGTGGCAGGAGACAATATCGTAGAGAAGGGCTTTCCCAAATTCGTGGTCTACGAGGAAGGTCAGCCGGGTTACGTCTACATCAACAGGACGCAGTACTTCGAGGGAGTACCCAAGGAGGTCTGGGAGTTTCACGTAGGCGGCTACCAGGTCTGCGAGAAGTGGCTCAAGGACCGCCGGGGCAGGCAGCTCTCCTTCGACGATCTCATGCACTACCAGAAGGTGATTGTGGCCCTGGCGGAGACGGCGCGGCTGATGGAGGAGATCGACAAGGCCATACCGGGCTGGCCGATAAAATGAGAACGGATTTTTTTCAAGAATCTTTTCGCGCTCTTACTGCCTCAAGGCCACGGATCAGACTCCACCACACAAAGTAGTCCTGATCATCCCCCAGGACGCCGCTTTCAAATTTATTCCAGAATTCTGAGGATGTCATGCCGTATTTTTGCTCCATATCCTTTATTTCGGAAAGAGTCAGCTGCTCTCTGGCGTTTAAAAGCGCAAGCTCAGCAAGATTCTGGCCCCTGATGTAATTCGGGGATGGAAAGGGCACGACGACCACATCTCCTTCACAAGTTTTTCCACGCTTCATCCTCCTCAGTGCTAAGCCAATCCTTTGCCAGCGCTGATTCACTTAATATTGCCGTCTCCATTTCTTTCGGTTCCATATCCAATAATACCATCTAACGAAGAGTGGTAAAATACTTTTTGCAGCCAGGATATTCCACCGTGTCCCATTCATCTCTCCCAGCACCCGCTCGCATGCGCATGCGCTCACGCGAGCCCGAACGCGCCCGCGGGCAGCCTTGCGCCGGGTGCGGGAGCCCTGTGTTGAGATTGCTGAAGAATAAATGTCGCAGCTATAAAAACCGAAAAAAGTTTACTGCGTGCTTATGGCTTGCACCGGGCAGGACTTGGCGCATCTCCCGCACCCTGTGCACTTTTCCTTATCCACGACTGCGACGCCCTGGTCATTTAAGGATACGGCTCCAGATGGGCACTCATCAACGCAAGCTCCACAGCCAATGCATTTGTTCTCGTCCACCGAGGCGGGCATCAATTTGGCGACTGCATAGGCTGAGCCCACCAAAAGACAGACAACTGCCAGCGCAACAATCAATCTTTTATGTTCCATTTTATCAAACACCATCCCATTTGAATCGTCATTTGAATTTGAGAATCGTTTCCTGTCGATCTCATCTTCAATATACTCTTGCACGGAACGATATTTAAGGATAAAGGCGAACGAACGCTCTCTCCAAGATGAGGCTGACTGAGGAAAATGGATCTGGTCGTTCATAATTGGGATCAGATCGTTTTAAATGTTCTGATTTTGGCGCAGCACGCAATTAATTCTTATTTTTCACCAGGGTGAGTACATTCTTTCCATCTCGAAACTCGAAAGACATCCCATCCACAAAACACCTTATGAGATGGATTCCCAGACCACCAACGGGACGGTCCTTTGCATCGTCCTGGGATAGGGCCACGATATGAATTGTGGGATCAAAGGGAATTCCTTCGTCCTCGATGATCAGCTCCAGCCGATCGTCATACACTCTGGCAACAATATGAATCGTGCCTCCTTTACCGGGATAGGCATACTTGGCAACATTGGTGCAAGCCTCTTCTACTGCCAGTTGAAGCTCCATAATCTTTCGCGAATCAAAATCAGCAAGGCCCATCAAACGTTCGATGAGGTCAGAGAGGACGGGAATCTGCTCGATTGTTGCCGCTACTGTGATCTCCTGCTCATATTCTGTCGCTTCCATTAGCATCACAATTCGTCTTGCAGTTTAGTGCCGTTCAGAGCCTCTCCCTGGTTAGGGTAGATGGAGAAGAGCCTGGTAAAGCCGGTCATCTCAAAGACCTCTATTACGAAAGGCTGCAAAGATACCAGCTTTAAGCTTCCCTTCCTGGGCAGGACCTTCTTTTGCGTCGCGAGCAAAACCCGCAATCCAACACTGCTGATATATACCACGCCCTCCAAATCGAGCACAATCTCTGATTTGTTCTGATCTATCAGTTCATTCAGGATGGTCTCGAGATCCTTATAGGTGCTGCCGTCGATTCTACCGGAAACGGAGACAATGGGCACGTTATCGATGCTGGTCTGGTTTATATCCATAAGATATCACATCACACCGCTTTTACTACTACCATGGTAATATCATCAAACTGAGCCTGGCCTGCACAAAATTGAGATATATCATCCAGTATTTTGTCCAGTATCCCCTGGGCACTGAGGAGGCAAGATTCTCGAACAATGGAACAGAACCGTTCAATTCCGTACTGCTCGGAGTTGCTGTTCTCTGCTTCATTTACGCCGTCTGTGTAGAGCACAAGGACGTCTCCTGAGGATAGATCGACTCTGCGCTCCTCATATTTCGCTCCTCCGATCGCCCCCAGAGCAATGCCCGTCACTTCCAAATTCTCAAAGGCATTGCTGCCGTTGCGCATGAGCAATGGCGGAGGATGTCCGGCATTGGCGTAAATCAGGCTTCGCGAATTCTGATCCAAAACCCCGTAAAAGAGGGTAACGAACATGCCCAACTTTGAGTCTGCCGAGATCATGTTATTCGCATCCTCAAGCACATCGGTTCCTTTTTCATGATGAGTGGCGTTAACCCTAACAATAGTGCGCGAAAGCGCCATGAACAAAGCGGCAGGCACGCTCTTTCCCGATACGTCGGCTATGACCATTCCCAGCTTTCCTTCTCCGGGTATAAAGTCGTAAAAATCACCACCCACTTCCATGGCAGGAATGAACGTCGCCGCCAGATCGAAACCTGGCAGGGGCGGGATTCTCTCCGGCAAAAAGCTCCGTTGTATATCGGAAGCAATGCGAAGCTCCGATTTGGATCTCTCCAGAGTCTGCTCTGTTCGTCGCATGTTGGTGATATCTCTAATGGACTCGATGGACCCCACTATATTGCCCAAAGAGTCGTAAAGCGGCGTGGCTTTGGCCCAGATAAAAGAGCCTGTCGGCCCGAAAGTGGGGATGAAGATCTCGCTGGTGAGTGTCTTGCCGTCCCTTTGCAGGCCGGGATAATTCATCTGGATCTCTTCGTCTGCTCGAAGCACCAGATCGGCCAGGATAGGCCTTCTCATGCCGTAAAAAGGCAAAGCGTATTCGTAGTCACCCTTGCCGATCATCTCCTGGGCCGAGGCTCCCGTCATCTTCTCCATGGCTCGATTCCAGGTGAGGACCTTGCCCTGATTGTCAATGGCAAATGTGGCATCCGGCAGGAAGTCTATGACATCGGCCAGACGTTGCTTCACTGCCGCGATCTTCTCCTCCGCCAATTTGCGCTTGGAAATATTCATGGCAACATGGACCACTCCATGAATCCGACCGTCTCTTCCTTTTATGCCGTTGCTGCGAGTTATCCAGGTCTTGCCGTCCGGGGTGACCAGTTCACCCTCATGGGAATTGCCGGTTTGCAGCGTTAAGGCAGCTTTGCAGCCAGGACAGGGTGCATCAATCCCTTGAATTGATTCATAGCAGTATTTCCCACGTAGGTCTTGCAGAGAACGGCCCAACGATCTTTGTACGGCGGAATTGACCCAGATGATGCGCATCCCTGGGTCAAGGTACTCAACCGCCACATTTCTCAGGCTGCTGAGGATGGCCTCTTTCTCCTGTTCAGATTTGAGCAGGGCTTCTTCTCCTTTCTTTCTCGCTGTAATATCTCGGATGGATTCAATGGCACCCGCAATCTCTCCCTGGGAGTCATAAAGAGGCGCGGCCTTGGCCCACAGATACGAGCCATTGTCTCCAAATGTGGGTATGAAGATCTCAACCGTCAGGGTTTTTCCTTCTCTTTGCAGCAAGTCGTATTTGCCTTCAACTTCATCCAGAGGCATCAACACAAGGTCTACCAGAATCGGCCGCCTAATTCCGTAAAAAGGCAGAGCATATTCATAGTTGCCTTTGCCGATCATATCCTGGGCCGAGGCTCCCGTCATATTCTCCATGGCCCGGTTCCAGGTGATCACTTTTCCTTCTCTGTCGATAGCTAAAATAGCATCGGGCAAAAAGTCAATGACGTCAGATAGGAGACCCTTGCCTCTTGATTCCATTAGGTCTTCTGAGGTACATTTTTCGAATAAGGCATGCGCAGAGTGCGCCTCTTGTTCTTGTTTCATCAATATTCGCTCTCGCACATCACGGCTCAAATCCCTTCCTGGCAATGGGCTTGGCAGGAATCTGGTCTGACAGGGGAATACCCATGGCCGGTCTAGAGCATAACACGTTAGCGTTTAACACTTTGATCTTATTTAAGCATTGACTTGATCGCATCTCTTGAGGAAAAATATTAAATATTGACGGTAAAATTCATTGATATTCAATATGGTTATACCAAAGGAGTGCTTTTGCCTTGGAGCCAATGATATCGCAGAGCGTGCCAGGGACCAGGAATGTCACTATCTATCCCTACCTACGCAAGATCGACCTCATGTCATCTAATTCTTACCTTCTCTCCAGCCCGAGCCAAATCGCTCTTATCGATCCGGGCGGTATGGAAAGCCAGATCAACCGCCTGGAAGAAGAGATTCAAATTCTACAAGATGAGCTTTCCCGTCCGCTTGTGGTCTATCTTACACATGTGCATATCGATCACTGGCAACAGTTGTTGGAATGTAAAAAATCATCTCTGCTTGCAAAAGCCTTTCTGGCCGTGCAGGAGAAGGGGGCCCAGGCTCTGGAGACGAATGATCCTCGGATGACCCTCTCCATGCTCCTCGATAGGTCCATGTCTGCCTTTCCAGTTGATATACGACTGCTCACTGACCAGGACAAAGCCATATTATGTGGCAATTCTCTTGACTTGATGGGATGGCGTTTCGATTACGTCACAAAGTCTTGGCGAATCGCCGAGGATATAGTGCTTTATGGCCAGATTGTACCTTTCGGAAGAGAAGACCACCTGGAGATCTATCACACTCCCGGACACAGTCCTGATAGCGTTTGCATTCGGATTGGGTCGCTGCTCTTGGTAGGAGACATATTCTTTGCTTCTAATCCGGGGATGGCCGGGGCCTATGGCTGGAACCGGGACGATCTAATGCAATCTATCCTCAAGATTTTGTGGATTCTGGAAAACGAAAAAATCCTCCTATGCGGTGGTGGCCACGGGAAATTCATCGATGCCCAGACAGCACGAAAGACTCTGCAAGTCATGTACTCAGATGCGGCTTCGCTAAAGGACCTGCAAGAGATCACACCCCTCTGGGCCAGGAGAATATCAGACTACGCCCAGGATCTTATAAGCGAGATGGAGAGGATCTTCACCATTATCGCCGGCAGGCTGACCTACATATCTCATGTCCTGGAAAAGCTGGAGGAAGAGGCGCAGGCCAAAGAGCTGGATTGCCTTATGGACATTCAGTATATGGACGAGCTATTAGTTGACTTCCATTGCTTTGCCAGAGAACTTAAAGCCGGAAAGAAAATCGACTGGGAGATGGTGCATAAGACGGGACAGGTCGTAGGCAGGCTGGACAAGCTTCTTGCCAAGAGGAAGCTGGAATCGGTTCTCGACCAGTCACTTCTGGATAGGGCTAGCAGACTGCTAAGCGACTACGCGGCGATTTATCGCGGCTTTCGTCCTCCTTACATAGTATCCCGCGTGGACGTCAACCGATTCGTTGAGTTGGTCTTGGAGAAGTTGCTTCACAATGTCCATAAAGAAGAGGCGATTATGCAGGCGGAAAGCGCTGAAGACTTTCTGCAGGCACTAAGGCATCGTATCGCTCAAGTAAACATATTTGATGGCGTAAACCTGGTCTTTTTGCCGGGCTCCGGGGAAGCTTTTGCGCGTATGGATCAAGAGCGTTTTGCCGAGATATTGATAGATATGCTGGAGCGGTTTGCAGGGGCGAGGATGAGGGTGATTGAAATCGCTACGGCCTTGAACGATGAATGGTTAATGGTGCGCATCACAGGAAGAAGCGAGTGCAGTTGTCATCCTCTGAGCCGATCCAAGAGGTTCTTTGAAAGGAATCTGGCGCTCTCCGGGGGGCTTTTGCAGATCTCTCTTGAGGCAAATCGTCCATCTGTGGAGATAGAGTTTGCCGCATTTAGGGAAGAAGGGTGACGGGGATACATGAATGGGTCAATTTTGCACAATGTCAAGGGCATTGGCCTTTGGCGGGGCAGCATGCAACTGTCTTTGCAGCCTTAACACCTTCCGGCAGGCTGCGGGTTCACTGGCTGCCGTTTGAATTGCAGGGACCTACATAAATGGCAGGAATATAATATCTTCCGCCCCGATCCTGTTTTAGAGGCTGGATTAAGGCAGATAGCCGGATAGCATTAGTTTGCCATGAGATATTCTCAAAATAGCACATTATCCGAATTTTATCTCCATGCGGAACCATCCGGAACCGTTAAATGGATTTTAGAACTCTATGGCACGACTTTTAAACAGAAGTATCAGTTCCAAAAAATCATCGTTCTGCTATATCTTTTTATATCGTTCCGGGGTGGTGGATATCGGGCAATTCACCAATCCGTTGAGTTGATCCTTTATGGAGGTAGTGAAAAAATGAATAAGATTAGACTTTTTGTGGCATTAGTGGCTGCGTGTATTCTTATCATGCCAGCACTTTCTTTGCCCAATGAAATGAGACAAGACCAAAAGAAGTGTGACTGCCCCAATTTTATGAAGGACTGCGCACAGATAGGCCCTGGACAGGATGGCAAGGAGAATGCCGTTGGTTGCCAGAAGCCCATGATGGGAGAAGACGGCAAACAGATGGGCCCTGGACAGGATGACAAAGAGAATGCCGTTGGCTGCCAGAAGTCCATGATGGGAGAAGACGGCAAACAGATGGGCCCTGGACAGGATGACAAAGAGAATGCCGTTGGCTGCCAGAAGTCCATGATGGGAGAAGACGGCAAACAGATGGGCTTTGGTCAGGATGGCAAAGAGAATGCCGTTGGCTGCCAGAAGTCCATGATGGGAGAAGACGGCAAACAGATGGGACAGGACCATAAACCCATCAAGTCCATGATGGGAGATAAGGGACGAGAGGACAAAACTACAGTTAAGATTGTCATAATCAACGTGAATACTTGATTATGATAACCTCTCAAAGATCCCATTATTTTTTTAGATGGAAAAATTATTATGAGGATTGAGCTCACGTAAATATAGGCTAAAATACACAAAAAATGAAAATTATCAAAGGGAGAATATTAGCATGACAAAAGGCTATTGTTTAGTAGTATTAATGCTGCTAATAGGCAGTTGTTTGATGCTACCCGCATCATCCCAGGAACAGGTATCCCAAACGGTTTACGTCTATGATGGTGATTTTAACGGTACGCTCCTCTCGGGTGTGCAGGTTGCCGGTCAGGATGCTGCAGGAAAAAGTTTTAGCGCGATTACAGACTCAAATGGTGTTGCAGTTGTCAGCGGACAACCGGGAACCTGGCTGTTCGTATTTATAAAGGACGGCTATGAGACACTCGACTTGAGTTATAATGTAACCGAGACTGACGAAGGCGCAGTTTATCTGGTAAGGTCAAATCAGCCCACCGGGCAAGTTGCTCCCTCACTTAACAATCAGCAACCTGAGGCAATATCGAAGGCAAATACGGCATATAAAACGCAGTTAGAGACTAACGCTACTTCATTAGTGGAAACGGAATTAAATCAAGACGGAGAAGGACAAAACCCAACTAAAGATAGCCAGATACAAACCGCATCATCTCAGGATCAAGTCTCCCAGACGGTCTACGTCTATGATGGTGATTTTAACGGCACGTTCCTCTCGGATGTACAGGTTGCCGGTCAGGATGCTGCAGGAATGAGTTTTGGCGGGATTACAGATTCGAATGGGGTTGCAGTTGTCAGCGGACAGCCGGGAACCTGGCAGTTCGTATTCACAAAAGATGGCTATGAGACGCTTAAATTGAGCTATAATGTAACCGAAACCGGAGAAGGTGCTGTATATCTGGTAAGGTCAAATCAGCTCACCGGGCAAATTGTTCCCGATCTTAACAATCAGCAACCTGTGGCGATACCTCCGACTAACACGACGGATGAAACGCAACTAGATGCTAAGGCAGATCTAATAGGAGAAACTAATCGTAATCAAGAGCAGGAGCTACAAGATCCAACGGTCTCGCAAAATACCGCGATAGGAGAAACTGAAACCGCGTCTGCAGAATACTGGCTTGAATATGGCAATGTCCTCTATGGACAGGGCAGATATGATGAAGCAGCAAAGTCCTATGATAGGTGCATATTGCTCGATCCGCAACTCGAAGCTGCCTTGTTCAACAAAGGTAACGCTCTTTACATGCAGGGCGATTATGACAATGCCCTTTCTGCATTCGATAAAGCTATTGAGATTAACCCGCAAGATGCAAATACATGGATCTGCCGGGGATTAACTCTCAAGAAGCTGGGTCGTACCTTGGAAGCCAATACAGCATTTATGCAGGCTAAAGAACTGGGGTATGCAAGCTAATTTCTGTAAACGGCTAATCGTTCTTCGTGGCTTCACGCCTTCGCCTGAGATTTAGCATGGTTTTTTCATGCGAGGGCGTGACAGCAAGTCTAGAGCATAGAAGAGGGAATTTCTATCCCAGCTCAAAGCTCGTTACGCCATAGATCCGCTCCATTGGTAGGTGAGGTTCCTCCTTAGAGTACATGCGCACTGTTTCAAAGACGGGATGCATATGGTGACGATTGGCCAGGTCCAGAGCAGCAGAGTTTGTGGCAGGCGTATCCAGGAAGACCGGTGCATGCCGTGGAGCATGGTCGCAGAGAGCGCGAAACAGCGATTCAGCTACTCCCTCATCATCAGCAAAAAGCGGCCCGATTTTATAGCCAAGATAACATTTTCTGAGCAGACCATAGCCACTCAGTACTTCATCATTCATAAAGGCAAGAGCAATTCCTTCCGTCTGCCTAATCCATGAATTAGTAAATGCATGCCTGGGCACAGGGAAGTGTTGATCATCATAGGCCAGAAGATCTTCTAATGGCACCTCTGAGAGATACGTTATGCCCTCTGCTTTGCGTTCTTGTCCTGTGCCCACTCCCTGGTGGCGCACGCTCTTGTAGCATGGACGAAATCCCAAACGTTCATACAATTTCTGCTGCTCCAGGACACCATCAAGCCCAATGTTCCGATCCCCCAGATGCCTTATCCCAGCATTCCAGACCTCTGTGCCCACTCCTCTGCCTCGAAGTGAGGGTTGGACAATGTAAAAACCCAGGAACCCGAATGAGTCATTGTAGGCCACAGCAGATATGCTTGCTACCGGCCTGCCATCCAATATGCCCAGAAAGAAGCCGTTTGGATCCGTCCCGTAAAAGGTTTCAGCATCGTGAATACCTGGATTCCATCCTTCCAAGTTGGCCCAGGATATGATGAGATCAACTTCATGCTTTTGTGCATTCCTAATTGTATACCCTTCTATCGACATTATCGACACCTGCATATCACTATCAGCGTAAACCCCGAAAGCCCAATGTGAACATAAGGTCTCCACTCGAAACTCCTCATCTTCGTCCTT
>JAQTYS010000294.1 GCA_028688175.1 Methanothrix sp.
CCGCCGCTACGTACCGCTCATCATCCAACAAACTCAAAATCAGAATCGCTCAAGATTGGCGAGCTACGCGTCGGAGTTGTCGTTGAAAGCGTCGGATCTGATAGCGGCGTCTGGGTGGAAATCGGAACCAATCGCCCAATTCCCCTTCGCACCGAAGGTAGGTACTCGGTAGGGGAGCGCCTAAATGTCAGAATCTTTTCGCAGCAGCCGCTCGCCGCTGAGCCTGTGGACCAAAAGGATATCCCTCATTACTGGGGGTACGAGACCGTTGTAGTGGAGAGCCTGGAAGCTTACCTGGCAGCAAAGCATGAGCAAGGTGGCTACGTGGTTCTTGCCTCGCGGTACGGAAAAGGCATAACGCCACAAATCCTTTCCAACATGGGACACACTGGCTGCCAGCGCGATCTTGCGGTCGTCTTCGGCTCCCCCTCACGGGGCGTAGATGCATTCTTGAGCAAAGAGTCAATGGACAGATATGAAATGATTAACACCATTCCGCATCAAGGAACTGAGACGGTTCGCGTGGAAGAGGCTGTCTTTGCCACTTTAGCCCTGCTCAACCTTATGCGTTTGGAGGACTAAATGGCAACAATACACCGACCAAGAAGAGGTTCGCTGGCCTACAGCCCGAGAAAGAGGGCCAAGAGCGAAGTCCCCAGAATCAGAAGCTGGCCCGATGAGGATAAGGCCAGGATGGCAGGCTTTGCCGGTTATAAGGCCGGCATGACCCACATCATGATGATCGACGACAGACCCAGGAGCCTCACCGAGGGCGTGGAGATATCCATGCCTGTAACAGTTCTGGAGGTGCCCCCCATGAATGTGGTGGCTGTGCGCGCCTACGAGAACTACAACGGCGGCCTGCGGCCTGCTGGCGAGGCCTGGTCCGAGAACCTGAGTCCAGAGCTGGCTCGCGCCCTGACAGTTCCCAAGAAGACCCATGGAAAATCCGCAGACGACCTGCGGGCTCTGGGCGATGATATCGCGGACGTCCGGGTGCTGGTGCACACCAATCCCGCGCTCATAACCGGAATTCCCAAGAAGACTCCAGAGCTCATGGAGATGCCCATCAACGGCGGCTCCATGCTGGACCGTCTCGCTTTTGCCCAGAAATTGCTGGGCCAGCAGGTCCCAATCTCCAGCGTATTTGAGCTGGGTGATCTTATGGATGCATCTGCCGTCACCAAAGGCAAGGGCACCCAGGGTCCAGTACGACGCTGGGGAATTGCCATCGCCAAGAGAAAGCACGCCCGTACCGGCAAGCTGCGGCACGTAGGCAACCTCGGTCCCTGGCATCCATCTCATATCAGCTGGCGCGTACCGCAGCTGGGCCAGATGGGCTACCACCAGAGGACGGAATTCAATAAAAGACTCATGTTCATCGGAAATGACAGCGCACAAATTAATCCGCAAGGCGGATTTCCCGGCTATGGCTTGGTAAGAAACCAATATATCCTGATCAAGGGAAGCGTTCCCGGTCCCATCAAGAGGATGGTCAGAATAAGACACGCCATAAGACCCGGAAAGAACTTCGTGAAAGTGCCTGAGTTTCTCTATGTGAGCCAAGAGTCCAAGCAGGGGGTCTAGATGATGTTGGCAAATATCATTGATCTATCAGGAAACGCAAACGGCCAGATACAGCTACCTCCCGTCTTCGAGGAGGAATACCGGCCGGATATCATCAAGAGGGCCGTCTTAGCCGCACAGGCCAACAGGCTCCAGGCCTATGGACCTCACTTCTATGCGGGCATGAATACCTCTGCCCTGTCCTGGGGTCCGGGACACGGCGTCTCCAGAGTTCCCAGATTGAAGAACGGCAGGAAAGCTGCAGGCGTACCAATGGCCGTAGGCGGCAGAAGGTCTCACGCTCCCCAGCCTAATGCAGACTATACCGAAAAGGTCAACAAAAAGGAGAGGCGCAAAGCCATTCGCTCTGCGATCGCCGCAACAGCATCTTCGGGATTAGTCGAGGCAAGAGGCCACAGGTTTACAAGAGAGCTGCCCGTCGTAGCTAAAGACGAGCTGGAATCCTTGAGCAAGACCACAGACGTCATCAAGTTCCTGGTGGCTGCGGGCCTCTGGGATGACGTTCAAAGGGCAAAGGATGGAAGGCATATTCGTGCCGGAAAAGGCAAACTGCGGGGAAGGAAATATAGGGGCAGAAAGAGCCTGCTCATCGTCGCCGGAAACGATAAGGGCCTCGGAAAAGCTGCCCGAAATCTGCCCGGTGTGGACTTCGTAACCGTAGAGAAGCTTAACGCTGAGCTGCTTGCCCCTGGAACCAAAGCCGGAAGGCTGACCGTCTGGACTGAGTCTTCCCTGGAGAAGCTGGCTAAAAAGGGCGGAGCGGAGGCAGTACAATGATTATCAAGAGTCCCTACGTCACAGAAAAGGTCACCGGCATGATCGACTCTAACGATACCATAGAGTTTTTGGTGAATATGAAATCCACCAAGCCGGAGATCAAGAAAGCCCTGGAAGATCTTTACGATATCGATGTCCTGGCAGTCAGGACCATGATAACCTCCCGGGGAGAAAAGAAGGCCATTGTGAAACTGGCGAAAGAGGGTAGTGCGAACGAGCTTGCCACAAGGCTAGGACTGCTGTAGGTGGGTAAATATGGGACATCGAATCATATCTCAGAATAGAGGTGCAGGTGGTCCTAATTACAGGGCACCCTCTCACAGGTACAGGGCGGATATCAAGCACATTAAGGTGGATCGCGATGAGACAATAAGCGGCGTGGTCCAGGAGATAATGCGTGACCCCGCGAGATCAGCCCCTGTTGCGCTCATAGCCTTGAACAACGGTGAGATGAGATACATCTTGGTTCCCGAGGGCATGTATGTGGGCCAAGAAGTCTCATGCGGTATATCAGCTCCAATTGAGCCGGGAAATACTCTGCATCTGGCGGAGATCCCCGAGGGCATACCGATCTGCAACGTCGAATCGCAGCCTGGCCATGGTGGCCAGTTTGCCAGAGCTTCAGGAGTTTGCGCCATTCTCGTGGCTCATGATGCGGGTCAAACCGTGGTCCAGCTGCCCAGTGGTGAGATGAAATGGCTCTCCCCGAAATGCATGGCAACTATTGGAGTTGTGGCTGGTGGAGGCCGTCTGGACAAACCTCTGGTCAAAGCAGGCAAGAGCTTCTTTAAGTTCCAGTCCAAGGCCAAGAAATGGCCCATCGTCAGAGGCGTTGCGATGAACGCCGTAGACCACCCCTTCGGTGGTGGCGGACGCCAGCATCCAGGGCGGCCCAAGACAGTTAGCAGGAATACGCCCCCTGGCCGAAAAGTAGGTTCAATTGCCGCAAGGA
>JAQTYS010000295.1 GCA_028688175.1 Methanothrix sp.
TCTGCCATCCTCGTCACCTCTTGTCCACCAGGTATATTCCGTCTTGGAATATCCTGATATCGAAACCATGCACCCTGGTAGCCTGCTCAATATTGGCCATGGTCTGGCCAACCTGCTCCTTGTCGATGCCTGTGATGGTTACTTCATCTTTGCCTATCTCGACCTTGGCGCCAGGTAGGATCTTGGCGGATCGAGACTTCCTTTCGCCCAGGAAATTGTTTATGATGAGCTCGTTGGAAGCTTGCTTGAGCTGTATGGGAAAGTGAGAGTACACGACCTTCATCTTGTACTCAAAACCCCGGCTTACGCCCGCAATCATATTGTTGATATGCGCGGCCAGTGTCCCCACCATTGCCCGGTGCTGCTTTCTATCGAGCCTGGAATTCACGATCAGTCGAGAATCCTCTTTAGTGATATCTATCATAGGATAGCAAAGCTGCCTGCGAACCTCACCTTTGGGTCCTTTAACCTTGACGGTACTCCCGTCGACGGTTACGGCAACTCCTTCAGGGATCTCTACCGCTCGTGCAATCTCTTTGACCATTGCAACCACCTAATATACGTAAGCCAGGAGCTGACCGCCCAGGAATTGGTTCCTGGCATCAGAATGGGCCATAACTCCCTTACTGGTGCTCAGTATGAGAACACCGAAGTTCCTGGCAGGTAGAAATCGCTTCTCCCATTTCTCCATCTCGGTCACCTTGGTAGAAAACCGGGGCTTAATCACGCCGCATCGGTTGATCCTTCCCAGGAGCTTCACTCGGAACATTCCCGACTTTCCGTCGTCAACAAATTCGAACTCGCCTATGTATCCTCTATCCGCCATAACCTTCAGAGCTCTTCCAATGAGCTTGGAGGCGGGATGAATGATACACTCAGGCTTGCCTACGCTCTCCGCATTCTTTATTACGGATAGGGCATCGGCCAGTGGATCTAATAACATAGTAGCCACCTATGAATATTTTTCAAAACCCATCTCAGGGGCGATCTCTCGGAAGCACTGACGGCAAATGTATATCCCGTACCTTCTTATCAGGCCGTTTTTGTTTCCACAGCGCTTGCACGGGTTTGACCCTCTTCCGAAGACCTTTTTTCCTTTCTTCATGCTGCCTCCAAGATCTCAATGCCGAACTTCTTTGAGACGAACTCTACTGAGTCGTCTTTATTCAGCCTCTGTCGGCTGGGAAGTTTCTTTTGGCATACGCGCCGCATTGCAATCCTATAGCCGGCCCTCTTCAAGGCAACGGACACATCCATTCCGAATATACCTATTTCTGGATCGTATCGCATTCCTGGAAAGTCGGTGTGCTCCTCAATACCGAAAGAGAAGTTGCCTTGCATGTCAAACTGGCTCTTTTTTAAGGTATTTCCGGCAGCCTTCAGGGCTATGACCAGGAAATCCTCAGCCGCTTTTCCTCTCAAGGTAAGCTTTGCACCGATAGGCTCATTCTTTTTGATGCTGAAGGTAGGCAGAGTCTTTTTGGCAATAGAACGAACGGGCTGTTGTTTGGTAATGGCCTTCATAATAGATTCAGCATTTACCAGCCTCTGACCGCTCTCTCCTACGCCGATATGCACGACAATCTTGTCGATGCGGGGAATTAGATTGGCATTCATCTAACAGCCCCCAGCTTGATGACAGGCTGATCTACTCCGATCATGTAAACGTAATCCTTGATGGTCTCAAACTCCTCGTCTCCCGAGATTATGATGCGATTATGCTGGGAGCTCTTCACGGTTATGATCTCTTTGATCTTTCCAGTTTGACCGGAGTGCTTTCCGCCTACGACCATGGCCAGATTACCTATCTCAAAGCCGATCCTATCTTCAATATCCTTATTGGGAAGTGAAAGGACCAGAGAATCGCCAACCTTATAGTCGCCTTCTGCCAGCTTATTTGAGCCGTCAGAAAGATTGAGCTGTTGCTTCTTGCCTTTAAGGAAGGTTTTATTCTCAATTCGAGCCAGCTTTCTTACATTACCTGCCTCAAGAGAGCTGAGATAGAACATTCCCTTCTCATCTTTAAGCATCCTGTATTGCTGGTTATTTGAAGGAACGGCTATGACATCGAATATGCCGATAGGCAGCTTGTAATCCTTCTGGACCTTTCCATCCACCAATACCTTGCCCTCATAAAGAATCCTCTTTGCCTCGCGGGCATTATCTACCAGCTTAAGCATGTCTCGGACTACTACCAAGAGAGGTATGCTATTCTCAGCGGAATGAGGCCCGGGACTGGTCTTGGCAACCCATGCATGGGTTTTCTTTTTAATGGGCCAGCTTACGGGAACCGTTATTCTCTTTTGATGTCTGCTCATTCTGATCGCCTCGCGAAAATCTTTTCCCTCTCGGAGTCTTCAAGAACGAGCTTGATTATCATGACATTGGAGGGGTGGATAGTTCTCGGCACTTCAGTTCCGTCAGCCCGGTAGTTGCTCACGCCTGCCACTTTAATAGTGCACCTCTTAAGGTCCACATCTTCGACCTCTCCTTCGGTGCCGGCGTGATCACCACGCATGACCTTGACGGTATCTCCCTTGCGAAGCTGTGCATTGCGCCTCTTCAGCTCCTCACGCAAAGCTTTGCTCAAGGGTGCGTGCATGTACTTTTGACGCTTGTGCAACGGTGCGGTATACCTCGCCTTCCGCTGCTTCCTTGGCTGTTTTGTAATCATAATCATCACACAATCATGGATGCCGCGGAAGCAATCTTGCTGAATCGCTCTGCTACCTCGCGGGCCACAGGTCCCTTGACCTCAGAACCCTTGGGAACGCCCTCATCATCTACTATGACGGCGGCATTATCCTCGAATTTGACCCTGAGGCCATCGGGCCTTCTAAACTCTTTTCTCTGGCGGATGATGACAGCTTTAAAGATCTGCTTTCTCATCTCCGGACTTCCCTTTTTTACAGATACTACGACTACATCCCCAATCCCTGCGCAGGGCTGTCTATTTTTCACGCCTCGATAGTTCTTGACGGCGATGACGTGTAGCGTCCGCGCACCTGTATTGTCTACACAATCCAGGTATGCGCCAGTGTTGATCGCCCTTGGGATCTTGGCCTTCTGTCCTTTCATTTCAGGACCTCCACCACTACATAGGATTTGGTCTTGGAAAGGGGCCTACACTCCGCTATCTTGACACGATCCCCGGCCTTAGCATCAATGCATGGGGGATTGTGCGCATGGATCTTGGACTGCCTCTTCTCGAATCGTTCATACTTCGTTGCTTTCTTCTCGAACTTACGCATTACTACCACGGTACTGTCCATCTTGTCGCTGACCACGGTGCAACTAAAGACCTGGCCACG
>JAQTYS010000296.1 GCA_028688175.1 Methanothrix sp.
TATCGATTTTCCTTCTTGTTCAAAGGAGTTCTTTCGCATAGCCAGAGTTTCGTTATAGACCCATCTGCAAAGCTCTAGCTGCTCATTCAGCTTGGTTACTTGAGCCTTGGTTGGCTTGAGTCTATACTGAAACACTCTCATGGTTTACTTGACCTTCTACATTGCCACATATACCTTTCGATAGGCACGGGCTGTATCCCGCCTTTGAAAAGGCGGGGATTAGCCCTGATTTCGTCCTAAGATATCTCGTAGGTCACAGTCACGCTGGCTGTGATCTCCATCTTGCCAGGCATTATGGGCGTGGCAACATCAAACGCCGCGCTACGGGATGCTCCAGCCGCAACATATCCGTAGCTCTCCGATATTTCCAGTATCCTTCCCAGCTTTACGCCCGCAGTCTTCGCGGCAACCGCTGCTTTCCTTTGGGCGTCCTCAATGGCCAAAGTCATGGCCAGGTCCTTTTGCGGCCTGGGATTTTTCAGGTCGAAGGTGATCTCCTCAATGGTGTTTGAGCCTGCCGATACGGCTGCATCCAGTACCCGTCCCACATCGGCAGTATTATTCAGATTTACGGATACTGTATTCGAAGCCAGAAACTGAGGGGCTTGTTGCATCTCTTTGGAGATGATCGTTGCATCCGAGGGCTGCGTGCCCAGGCTGTAGCTGCTGGTCTGAATCTCGTCTTCGGCAATTCCGGCGGCCAGTAATGCTGCGACGGTCTCATTCATCAACCGGGCATTCTCAGCCGCAGCACTGGCTGCGCTGGTGTTTCTGGTCTGTACACCCAGCACAATCGTAGCCATATCTGGTGATGCACTCGTTTTTCCTTCTCCCTGTACTATCAGCTTGGACATATTGTTCTCCACGGCAAAGGCGGGTGGTGCGACCAGACACAATAGCATTAGTCCCAAAAACACAATGCACATCTTCTTCATGATGATCATCTCAAATTTCCAACTCATAGGTGACTACCACGTAGGAGGTAACCTCTATCATGCCGAGTTGTCCTGAGCCGCTATAATAATCGTTGAGTGCCATGGGATAGCCGTAATCGGAAATATCCTGCACACCTCCCAAACGCAATCCCTCTGCGGCTGCCATTGCGGCTGCATTCTCTTTGGCATTGGCTACTGCTTTCTGGCGAGCCTGCGTCGCAGCCTTGTTGGAATCGCTCAGGCCGTATCCAGCTACATAAGCCTTGGCTCCGGCAGAGCGGGCTGCATCCAACACATGGTTTATTCTGGTTTCATCGGTGCTCTTAAGGCGTATAATGGTCGATCGCTCCAAGGAAGAGAGAGAGGTCGAGTCATTCTCGCATATTGTGCTGTTGTTTACTCTCTTGCAGACCTTACTGGTGGACTGATAGCTGGTAACTCCGCTGGACTGTCCTGGAACAATCTCTTCATCTTTGACGCCCGCTGCTTTCAGAGCATCGATTACCTGAGCCATCTTCTCCTGGACTGACGCCGAAGCTTTCGTCATATTTTCGTTGCCGCTCTGCACAGAGACGGATATGGTCGCAATATCTGCCGGTACACTCACTGTTCCTTCGCCCATAACGGTCAATGTGGGATTCGTGCCCACTGCCATTGCCGGGTGCAGGGCAGTGATCATAATGCCAAATATTATTACTAACCACTTCATGTAAATTCCCCTCTGCAGGAATGCGTCTAAGGTATAAAAAGCTCGCTTGAAAATTTCAGAAAATTTTTATATAGATGTATGGTCGCTATTTACATAACAAAGGTGACTACTTGTGAATTCAGATTCAGACCAGCTTGACCCTCAATCCGATCCAAAGCCCAACGCCCTCGCCTCAATTGTGGAAGCGGCCTCGGCAAAAAGTCCTCGAAAAAGAGCGCTAGGCGAGATTTTCTCGCGTGCTTTTGAGATCTACCGGGACAATCCCATCATGATTGTGCCGTCACTTATCCCCATAGCCGCAATCATCGTGGGCCTGTTGATCTTCGCGGGCTACATCGGATTGATAGCCGTCTTTGGAGAAGAAGGATTCGTTGCGTTCTCTGCTGTTGCTGGACTATTCCTGTTCGTAATAATTATGATAGTTCTCTTCCTTCTGGCAGAAGGGATGACGATAGAGATGATCAGAGAGGTGTCCTCGGGCAAAAAGGCGGACCTATCCTATGCCTGGCAGGCTACTATGGCCAAGACAGAGCCTCTGCTCCTCACCTCACTCCTGGCCGGCATAATTATAGCCCTCGGATATGTGTTTTTTATCATTCCGGGAGTGATCCTGAGCTTTGCCTTCTACTTCGTCGCCCAAACGGTTATGATAGATGGACAATCCGGCACACAGGCCCTGAAAGCAAGCTATCGTTTTGTCGAGGCAAATCTATCCGATGCTCTGATCATAGTACTGGCCTCCTTGGCCATTGGAGCCGTTCTTCCCGGCATTCCTTTCATTGGTACTTTGATCAGCCTCATCTCATTTCCCTACATCTACGGCCTGGCCACATTGCTCTATCTGGATGGTGAAAATGGTGAAAAGGCGAAGGAGGATTCCTAGAAAGAGCTGAAGACCTTCTTCGACCATCATCTTTAATTTGAGTGTTCACATCTGCTACCAGTCATGAGCAAGATCGGAAAGGCGATAAGACTGGAGCGCATTCTGGATCGCAAGACACACAGAACGGTCATTGTACCCATGGACCACGGCATCTCTGTAGGCCCCATCGCCGGCTTAACGAACATGCCTGCCACAGTGGACAAGGTGGCCGAGGGCGGAGCTAATGCTGTTTTGGGACACATGGGCCTGCCGCTGCACGGCCACAGAGGCTATGGGCGCGATATCGGATTGATCATTCATCTCTCAGCATCCAGTTCACTGGGTCCTGATCCCAATCACAAGGTTCTTGTGACTGAGGTGGAGGATGCCATAAGGATAGGAGCTGATGCGGTAAGCATTCATGTAAATGTGGGCGCAGAGGATGAGGCGGAAATGCTGCACGATCTGGGCCGGGTTGCCCGGACCTGCGATCTATGGGGCATGCCGCTTATTGCCATGATGTATCCTCGCGGGCCGCGTGTCAAGTCCGAGCACAATGTGGAGTACGTCAAGCTTGCTGCTCGAATCGGTTCGGAGCTGGGAGCGGATATTGTCAAGACCAACTACACCGGATCTCCTGATAGCTTCAAAGAGGTTGTAGAAGGCTGCAGCGTGCCGGTGGTCATCGCCGGAGGGCCCAAGATGGACACGGAACGTGACCTCTTGCAGATGGTCTATGACGCAATAGCAGTCGGTGGGGCAGGCGTTGCCTTCGGCAGGAACATCTTCCAGGCGGAGGACCC
>JAQTYS010000048.1 GCA_028688175.1 Methanothrix sp.
TCCTGGTTCAGTTGTTCTTGGCCTACATCCAGAGAAAGATCGGTGAGGAGATGGGGGTTAAACCCGGCTCGGAGATGCTGGCAGCCATACAAGCCGCCAAGAAGGCAGGCGCGCGGGTGGCATTGGTAGATAGGGATATAGGCATTACCATTCAGCGTTTCTGGTCGGCGATGGGATTTTTTGATAAGATCAGGCTGATGGGCTCATTGATTCCCGCGGCTCTTGGCTGGGGCGATGAAGAGGAAATTGATATCGACACCATCACTCAGGCGGATATCGTCACCCAGATGATCTCTGAGTTTCGCAAGATCTCACCCGGAGCGGCGAATGTGCTGGTGGATGAGCGCGACGCCTTCCTGGCTCGCAATCTGCATTTGCTCTCCAAGCAAGGCCGGGTGCTGGCAGTGGTAGGGGCGGGCCACAGAGAAGGAATTCTCAAGCATCTGGAGCATCCTGAGAATATTCCCACTCTGGATGACTTAAATGAGAAGCCCAGCAAGAAGATCACTGCTGTCAAAATATTTGGGGTCTTAGTGAGCCTGCTTATTTTGGTCACCATTGGTCTGGTGCTGATCACCGCCAAATCCAGCGAGATCATCTTCCAGGCCTGTATCATCTGGTTTGTCGTAACTGGAGGACTGTCGGCTCTTGGCGTGGTCCTGGCCAGAGGCCACCCTCTTTCTGCCCTGACAGCGCTCATGGTGGCCTGGATGACAACCCTCAATCCCTTTGTAGCGGCGGGTTGGTTTGCCGGAATGGTGGAGGCCTGGAAGCTCAAGCCGACGGTATCCGACCTGAAAACGCTGGCTTGTGCAGACAGCTTTGCGCAGATGATGCAAAACCGCCTCTTCAAGGTCATACTGGTGGCTGCACTCTCCAACGTAGGTGCTATGCTGGGAATGTTCGCAGGCGTCTATCTCATCTGGCATTGGCTGGGACTGAACCTTTCGGCAGATATGATCTGGGAGATGATAAAGAACGGCTACTCTTCAATTCTATCCTATTTTTAGTTTATATTTTTAATTAATCTCTCGGAAACGACGGCTATCCCCGCATCTTTGATCTTGTTTTTGCGCGCCACATTAAGCAGAAAGGGCGTCAGGCTTTCTACCATGGATGAGACGGCCAGAGGACCTGCTTTCAATGGTCGTAGGCTCTTTATCTCGCCGGCCAATTGCATTGTGATATCTATCGCCTGGGCATCATCGCCGCAGATAAAGACGTCAGCCTTCATTACCCGATCAATATCCTGCAAGGCAGAGGCACAGATGGTATGAAAGGCAGAGACCACTTTAACGCCTTGAGGGAGAAGCGACCTTGCTTGCAGGGCGGCGCTCCCTTCGGAAGGAGGTTGGTACAAAAAAAATTTGCCGTTGTAGGCCATGGGCACCACCGGCGAGATGATCAGCTGGTTATTGTAGGCGTCTCTCAGACCAGAAGTCACATAAGCCAGATGCTCATAGGGCACGCATAGCACGACCACATCAGCCGAGCAAATGGCACTGGCGTTGTCGCTGCCCTGTATATTACCGGCTGCTCCTAAGAGCTGCATCATCGCGCTCGCGCTCTCCCTAGCTTTTTCAGCACTACGAGAGCCTATGATGATCTCATGCTTCTGCCCCCAGCGCATGGCAAATCCCATGCCTATATCGCCGGTTCCGCCAACAAGAGCAATCTTCATGGCTTTGCCTTTAGCAAACTATTATTTTATAGTTTTGTGCCGGGAAGTATTTTTTGCATCATGATTGATAGGATCACAAAGAGAAGAACTCCCAGGATCAGGCTCCTCACAATTCCTATTCGATTGACTCCCAGGAGAACGATTGCCACATAACACAGCCAGGGGGGTGTGAAGATAAAAAGGCTCTTGGCATAGTCTTCCACGGTTTTGCTGCCGCCTTCTGCATATATTAATAGGAAGCTGACTATGGTGAGCAAGGGCAGGGTAGTGACAAATGCAGAGAGCATGCCTCTGCCCTGGCTGGCGAAATAGGCAGTGAGTGCCGTCACCGTCCCGCCCAACAGGAAGTAAATCACAAGCCGCAGGTCTGATCCGGCTAAATAAGTCAAGACTGGTGCCAATTGCATTTTATAACCTGCTAAAATATAACAAGGGATGGCACGAGATGCGAAAGGGAGTAGCAATGAAGGGGGTAATAAACGTCACCTCGTGCCGCGAATTCCTGCATTATCCTTCCATAATGCAGCTATCACTATTAGGTCTCTTCTCCTTTATTAAGTTTTAGGTTGAAAAACAGATAAAATCAAGCCGGTCTTATGGCCGCCTCGACCTCTGGCATTGCCGCGTCGGTCTTGATGCCAAGGCCTGAAAAATGAGTGCGTGAAGCCTTATGACCGCTATTTTTCAATCGTTCTATGGCATCATCGATCTTGCCGGGGGTGATGTGCAGTCTCTCGCATATACTATGATGATCATAATACATGGGCACCTCTATTTCGCTGGCACATGTGCTAAGAAGTTTTACTGCCCGGCGGCTGAGATCCTTCCAGTTCAGGGCGCTCTCAATCGCCTGCGCCTCCTGTATCTCGCCCAGCCATAGCGGGCCGGCAAGAGTTGTCCTGGCAGCGCAGTAGCGACACTCCCCTCCCGGCTGGGGCTTTTCCAGGAGAACAAAACTGCCGCAGCTGGGGCAGTGCTCCACATAGCCCATCTTTTCCAGGCATTTATCAGCTGCTTTGGCTCCCTTGATGACGCATAGGTAAGTTCTCACATAGTGATCGGTAACATGAGTAAGCATGGGCTGCATGGCTTTATCGAGGCGTGCCAGCTCGCGCGCCGCCAGGCCGAGCAGAATCCTAGCTCCCATCTCCCGGTGATAAACGGTACGAAGCGGCCTTGCCAGGTACTTGCGGATACCGCTATTGAGATGGGCGCCGCAAAGGGGCGCAGTGTCTGTGGCGGTGATGAATAGATAAGAGAGTGCCGACCTGCTGGCAGCAGAAAGATAGGAAGACGGTGAGCCGAAGGGGTCCAGGTCCACTGCCTGAAAGTGCTGCTCATGTAGCAGTACATGGGCATCAGAGCAGGTTACCCTGCCGACCAGACCATTTCTGCTCAGGTTTTGTTCTATGAGCCGGCAGGCCTGGGGACTGACATCATTTAAGGTCACTTTCTCAACGCCTGCTTCCTTAGCTACCCTTAGCCCGCGAATGCCGCTGGCAGATAGGGCATCAAGATAGTCGGAAAGGCCCAGGCTATGAGCCATAGCTACACCGATATCCCGGTTGAGAAGCATCTTGGGATTGTAGAAAGCGCCCTCGGTCTCAAAGGTGATGGCGCCCTCAGTTATGAGATTCATCTCTTCGAAAGACCCGGCGGAGGATATAATCCTTCCCGGCCCTAAAAGCTATTTTCCTTCTGGAAGGGCGGTGCGCTGGCATCAAAGGTCCGGGCGTCCGTCCATTTGGGAGGCGAGCTGGGAGTCTTGCGAGATATCACCACAACGCCGTTTTGCTTGCTGACTGTGGGATACTCATAGTCAGCGGGCCCATACACCGCATATTTCTTGACCTCATCCCTTATCTGGCTGCTGTTTAATCTTGCTCCCCGGTAAGGACGGATGAGGGGACGATAGTCGAAGGAATGTGACTCGGGTCCAGGAAGAGAATAGGACTGATCGCCTATGCTATCATTATTTCCGTCTTTGCCCTGATAATCGTTGTAGTAGTTGCCGATAGTGGTATTCCATATATTGAGGCTGAGATTCTCATAGGCATTGATATCGTTTCTGAAGAAGTTATTTCCGAAGATGAGGTTATTGCGGTTCTCGTTGAGCCTTATGCCGTGCTTATTGTCCGAGGCATTGTTATCGTAGACGGCATTATACTTGCAGCCTTTTGAGATCTCCAGACCATTGAAGTTGCCTTTAGCTGTATTTCGAATCAGCATGTTATAGCTGCTGTTCTCTTGCAGGCTGATGCCTATGCCAAATCCTGTCACAATCTCGCTTCTGCTGTTATCTTCTGCCAGATTATCGGTCAGGTTGTTGTAGTTGGATGAGGCCGTCACCAGGATTCCGTAATAATTATGGTCTGCCTGATTTCTTCTTACCTGGTTGTATGATGCATTCCAAAGGGAGAGGCCAAAGGTGTTCATGGAGAGGATATTATCCTGGACGATGTCTTGGTCCGTCTCCTTGAGCAGTATTCCGGTGTTGGTATTGTTGACAATGCTGTTATTGTCAAGCACCACATCGCTTGACTTTTCAATATCAAGCCCATATTTCTTGCAGTTGGTAATGCGACAGCTAGTGATCTTCACCTGGGCACTTTGCAGGATGGAGGCACCAGTATCACAGCCTTCTATGGTTGTGTTCTGCAAGACCAGATTCCGCACATTTTCCGCGGAAATTGCCAGCTGTGCTCCAAATATGCTGCAATTCTTCACAGAAATGCCGTTGCCCATTATTACTACTGCCGAATTGGGCTCATCGAATCTCCTCCCTGCAGCCTCCGTCGGATTTTGCATATAGTAATTGAACTTGGCAGTGGTGTCCTTGCCTATGCCGATGATGCGAAATCCCGTGATGGTCACATCGTCGCTGAGCACTTTTATGGCCGGCTTTTGTAGTGCAGCACTGACGATGGGAGAGCCCCGTCCCTCAATAGTTAGCGGCCGGTCCACCTGAAAGCGGCTTACTTCACCCGGTCCTACTATTATGGTATCTCCTGCTTTGGCCGAGTTTATGGCCGTCTGGATATCAGATCCTGCCTGGATAATGCTTGCACTGGCGGGATATGATGGTATGAATATGAAAAGGGCAATAGCTAGAAGCGTGAATATAGTAGTTGATGTCTTTATGCCGGGAGATTTAGTGCCTGAAATGGCGCATGCCCGTGAAGACCATAGCCATGTTGTGCTCATTGGCGGCATCAATCACCTCTGCATCCCGTATAGACCCGCCGGGATGAATTACGGCAACGGCTCCCGCCTGGTAGGTTTGATCCAGGCCGTCTCGGAAGGGGAAGAATGAATCAGTGGCTGCGACTGTTCCCCGGGTGCTAAGGCCATGCTCCTCTGCCTTTTCCGCCCCAAAGCGGGCCGAATCCACCCGGCTCACCTGGCCGGATCCTATGCCGATGGTCTGGCATTCAGTGGTATAGACCAGTGCATTGGATTTGACATATTTGGAGACCTTCCAGGCAAATCGCAAGGCTTGGCTCTCTCTGTCAGTAGGAGCCCTCTTGGTTACAACCTTCCATTCCAGAATATCGCCGGTATCATAATTCTGGAGCATCATGCCACCGAAGATGCTTCTTTGATAAAAGCCCCGATAGAGTTCATCTTTTCTGGCCAGCAGATCTCCAATATCCAATATTCTGCGATTGGGCTTCTTGTCCATGAGCAGCTTCAGGGCCTCGGGTTCGTAGCCTGGGGCGAGCAGCACCTCTACGAAGCTGTCGCCGATGGCGCGGGCGGTGTCTACGTCCACCGGCCGGTTAAATCCGATAACACCTCCAAAAGCGGACTTGGGATCGGTGGCAAAAGAGAGACGATAGGCATCCGCGAGATTTTCGCCATAGGCTACGCCGCAGGGATTGGCATGCTTAACAATGACCGAAAGTGGCTTTCCAGCCGGGACGCCGTCATACTCCGATAGGTCGATGAGCATCTCAAGCACCGTTTCCGCATCGACCATGTTGTTATAGGACATCTCCCGTCCATTCAGCTTTCTGGCGGCCTGCAGGCCCAGGCCATTTCTTTTTCTGTAGAGTGCCGCCTTCTGGTGCCAGTTCTCCCCATAACGAAGATCCTGCACCTTCTCATAAGCGGCGGCAGCATAGCGAGGCATGGTGCTCGCGGCGGCCTGAAGGGCGGAGAGTCGCTCTGAATCGCTTTGCAGACACTTGAAGAGGACATATGCCTCCAGGTTATTTCTGGTCTCTTGAGATAGGCCCTTTGTCTGCGTGATCTCTTCTAAAACCGATGGGCAGAAGGCATTGTCTAATAAAACAGCACTGCCATGAGCCAATGCCTGGCGAATGTGGAGCGCTCCTGCGGGGGTTGTGACATATCCCGGGTCGCATATCAAAAGGCAATGCCTTCCACCGTCCTCGTCCGGAAGCTGCTCGCAGATTTGCAGGCCAAGCTGCTTCAAACCGGAAAGAATGGATCCTGCCAGCAGAGAATGACCTGCCGGGACGACGACTTTCTTGATCTCCATCGAACCTCTTTTCTTTCATCGCTGGCGCTATTTTAACTTTTTGCCAAAAACATAAGCTTTAAGCCCCATGACACCACTTTTTAGCAGTGATGAATATTTGCGAGGCGGTTAAATCTCATCCTCTGGGCTGCACCATCAGCTTTGAGGTGGTGCCCGGCTCTTCTCGGCTGGCTGTGCCCTCCGGCTTCAATCCCTGGCGAAGGTCCGTCGAAGCTCATCTGACTGAGGAGCCGTCGCGAGGACGGGCTAACCGGCAATTAATAGAGGCGCTGGCAGGAGCGCTTGGCCTAAGCGAAGCAAGGATTGCAGTCTTGAGCGGCCAGAAGAGCGCCAGAAAGCTTCTCTTGGTAAAAGGAATGAGCGTGGATGAGGCCGTCTCTGCCTTGATGCAGAAGATGAGATAATTGGGCGGGCATTAGATATGGCTTGGGGTAGAGCTCTGCAGGAGATACGTCCCAAGAGGACTTATGATCTGGAGGCACTCGAGGAGCTGATCGCTTCCCTAATTGATGCTTCTTGCCAGGGTGCAGCCGTCATAGTGGAAGGAAGGCGCGACTTGCAGGCCTTGCGTGCTCTGGGTCTGCCCGGGCCCGTGATCTTGGCTTCCCGCCGACCGGCGCTGCAGCTGGCAGAGGAGGCAGCTCGCAGCTATTCTCAGATCATACTCCTTACCGATTGGGATCGGAAAGGCGATGAGATGTGCAAGACTATCGAGTTTCACCTGCGCTGTGTCGGATCGCGACCGGATAGGGAGATTCGAAGTCGGCTGGTAAAATTGGTCCGGAAAGAGATAAAAGACGTAGAGAGCCTTAGCCGATACACGGAAAAGATGAGGGAGCAATATGGTACCTAGGATAGCAGTTACTGGATCGCCCGGCATTGGCAAATCCACATTGGTCGGGAAAGTGGCAGCTAACGCAGGCATGCGGGTGGGAGGAGTGCTGGCGCGAGATAAGCGTTACAAGGATCGGCGCATAGGATTTGAGCTGCTCGATCTTGCCTCGGGTGCGGTGGGCATGCTGGCCGATGAGACGGGCAGCGGACCACAACTTGGCAAGTACCGCGTCCACCCGGAAGACCTGGATGGCCTCGGCGCAAGGGCCATAGAAAACGCCCTGAAGTGCGAGCTGATCGTGGTGGACGAGGTGGGTCCAATGGAGCTTACTAGTCACAGGTTTGTCTCAGCCGTGGAGAATGCCATTGCCTCATCCCGGCCCATGCTTGTTGTGCTGCACGAGTGGTCTAATCACCGCCTGGCCAAGAAAATTCGCAGCACATTTAAGGTGATAACCGTAACCCGGGAGAATCGAGAATCCCTTGTCCAGGAGATTGCCCTCGCCCTGTCTGGCAAGAGATAAGCCCGCCGCCAATCAGAGTCCTAATTCCTTAGCTTGCTTAAAAGCTTCTTCTGCCTCATCGTTACGATGTAGTGATTGGTAGGCTACCCCTAGATTCTTCCAGGCAGTAGCATATTCCGGTTCAATCTGTATGGCCTTTAAGAAGCAACTTATCGCCTCCTCGTGCCTGGCCAAAACTCCTAAGGCCACACCTTTGTTGTTCCAGGCATAGATATCGAACGGATCAATTAGCAGCGCCTCATCATAGCTGTCGATAGCTTCATCATGTCGGTTAAGATTATCCAGAGCCGCGCCCCGGTTGTTCCAGGCCCTTCTGCCGTCCGGACCGAGCGGATTGCACAGAATAGCTCTGGCATAGCTTTCCACTGCCGTCTCATATTTTCCCAATCGGTGCAGGGCAAAGCCTCTTACTATCCAGGTTCTGGCATTGTGCGGATCGAGGGCTATGGCTTTTTCACAGGATGCCACTGCATCCGTATTTCTATCCAGCTGGCTGCAGACCCAGGCATAAGCCCTCCATGCATCGGCATTATCAGGTTCGAGCAGCAGAGCTTTCTCCAGGACTGCTGCCGCCTCATCGTACCTGCCAAGTTTTCGTAGGGCCGCTGCTTTTTGAAAGCACAAGGCGAAGCTACACGGGACGGCTTCATCCGCCTTCTCCCAGGAGGAAAGTGCCTCCTCGTAATTTCCCTGGGCATAGTGAGCCTCAGCCCTAGCGTTTTCATCTTCATACATATTATTCCAGATCACAAGCTCTTATCATTGCCATTATTTGTCGACCAGCTTATGCTCATGGCGGTGCAATTAAGGTTTCCGATGAAATGGTATTCAAGCATTGGCTCATATAGTAAAGTATATATTATACATATTACTAAAGTAATACTAAATATATGGGGGAAAGGTTTTGGAGGGGTACAATGAAACCACAGCGGTCCGAGATCTTTGGCCGAATGGTCAGGTTCCTCAATCTGGACACAGATGGTCTGAGGCGAGTTGTTCTTGAGTCGATTGTCGAGGCTGGGGAGTTTACGGTAGCCTCTATTCATGAAAGCGTATGCAAGAGGATTGATGTTTCCAAGAAGGTTGTAGCTTCCATGATCGGCTACATTTGTTCACGTCTGGGAATATTGCATGTCAATAAAAAGTCATATCGTACGCCCATGAGCTATGTCTTGAGGGATGAATATGCAGATATAGCTCGAGCAGTTCTGGCCAGCTTATGACCAATGTTAAGACGGCACCTCGGACCGCCACAACGCTCAAGGTTCGTTCTAAATCAGAATACGCCATAAGCCGCTCTCGTGATCCGTATCATGAGCTAATGCTTCGCCTTTTTCAGGAGGAAACCACAGCACTGCGAGGGCGAAAATTCCTGCAAATGGTGGAGGATCGCCAAAAGAGTGGCGATCCATTAAAGACGGAAGAGTGGGAGCGGCTTCTGATTGATCTCGATGTTAGTCGATCTGCCTTCTATGCTATGAGGAACAAGCTACTTGGGGCGGGCCTGATTACAAACAAGGGCGGAGAATACCGGCTCTCCGGTATGTTCAGCCGCGATCTTATGGACATGGCTCGTTGGTGGTGGACGGCGGTCCTTGGCAATAACCTGGAAAACCTATAGGCAGGCTTTTAATTCAATCATCTGTTTTTCGATGGTCTCCACTACTTTGGCATTCTCCATAAACTCAAGGCTCCCCTGACAGAAGGGACAGAGGAAATTAGCTTCACTCGCTTCGTCAAAGATGAACCGTGCGCAGCCTTCTGTGCAGGCATAAAATATGTTTTCCCTCTCATAGGCCAGCCTTTCGTCTAATTTACGTAGCAGCCTTTTAGCTTCTGATTCCAGCGCCTTTTCGAAATTCTCAGGACATAATTGCCACAAATAGGTGAGCCAGCCGGAATCAGGATCGCGTTTGCGTCGATATATGGCCAGCCTGTGTTCGTAAAGCAGGTAAAGGGTGCGTCTAACGGTATTCAGGCTGATGCCGGTAAGCTCTGCCAGCTTCTCGTCAGTGATCTCTTCGCCTGGTATGCATTCTACAATTCTTAAGCCGTCTTCCCCTACAAGCTTGTTTAGATATGCTCGATGAATAGACTCTTCTATGACCGTCAATGAATCACTACCTGGATATAAGCTAGTTATACCCCATTTGCTTGGCTGTTTCATCCGGAGCAATTGTCACCCAGTGCCCCGAGTTTGCTTTAGATTAATATTTAGGTCTTTCTTCTATATATCCTCATCGTGACGATTTTTTTTGGTAATTGAATGCGGCTTAGAGCCTTTTTCCCGTCGCATACTTAGAAATATTTTAGACAAACGATTCGCACGCAGCGGGTTATAAAAGTAGCCTACAATATTGCCATTACCCTGGTATTAGATGCATATGGATAGAGAATATATAATTGGTTGCTATGTTTTGAATATATTAACATAAACATAATTCTGCCGATATCAATACTACTGCGACAATTTACACATATGCTTTTAAAAATGCCCGAAAATTAAAAAAAAATGTTTTGAGGTTGGACCCCCCATTAACGGCCTTAGCTAGATCCTGCCTCCCCCAAGAGTGCCTTGAGTTTTTGTATGGATTGTAGGGCTTGGTTGGCCTCGTTGAGCTTTTCCTGCTCATAGTGCGCAAGAATGTCTTCAATTGGTGTCTTGAGGCGGTAGACCTTCATAGGCCGGCCGGTGCCATCGCTCCGGCTCATCTTCTCCTCCACCCAGTTGTTCTTCCTAAGAGTGCGAAGAGCGATGCTCACCTCAGGTTGGCGCAGATCTGAGCCTCTCTCAATCTCGCGGGAGGTGGCCTCTGTGCCGCTGGCCAGGTAGGCGATCATATTGGAGACTTTCCTTGGCACTCCCAGGCTTTTCAGAGTCTCTACAACTTCAATATCTTTTTCGTCAAATCTCATTACGAACGATTCCTTCATTGTTATCTTCTCCCTTATTTTACTCCCTTGTTATAAATGAAGTACGTTATGATATAAATAGTTTATTTATGTAAAAAAAATTTTTACTATTATTATTACATTCGGTAAACGTACCAAAAATAAATAACTTTGCAAAAATTTGAATTACACTCTTTTTATCTTCTCAATAAATTTCTTTTTTTTCTCCACAGCATTCCTAGCTGCCCGATCGACTTTTGCCGTCATCTCGGCCACATCTCTTTTCGCGTCCTGGCCTATTGCCTTTTTTATAGGCGTGTAAGCAGCTTCTCTAAATCGCGGTGAAAAGTCAGAGACCTTGCTATCCATGTGGAGCAAAGCGCCTTCTCCTTCCTCAACAGTGCCGATCTCATCCACTGCCACGCCTGCTCTGCCAATGGTCTTGGCGATCTCTTTTGCCTCTTCCTCGGGAGCTATTATGAGCAGGGCATCGATGGAGACGCCCAGGTAGTCGATCTGCAAGTCGTCGAGCATCTCCAGGACCCGCGCATTTACCAGGCGGCGCATCCTCTCTTCCTCGAATTGCAGCTTTACCCCTGCTGTGTAGGAGATCTCTTTGGCATCGCCGCGAATGCCCCCATTGGTCACATCGGTCATGGCGTGAATGGTGAGATCTTCCTTGAGCAGAGCCTCGCAGGCCTCCAGGAATTTGATATTCAGTGTTTCTTCCACCACCTCATGCCGGTCGTAATAAAGCGCAGCCGAGCAGACCGTACCGCCTCCTGCTCCCTCGCTCATCATGATCACGTCCCCAGGTCGGGCGCTCTTTCTGGCGGTGAGCTTATTTGAGACGCCCACCGCGCCCACGCAGCCGGTCAGCCGGTCGCCGATGACCATATCTCCGCCGATGCGCAGCGTGCTGCCGGTGATGAGAGGGACGCCGATCAGCTCAGAGACGGTGGCAATGCCGGCGATGTGGTCGAAGAGCTTGGATACGTCCCCATCGTCGGCAAGATGAATATCGGATAGAAGAGCCACAGGCCGCGCTCCCATGACGTAGACATCGCGAAGCGCGGCGCGAGTTACATGAAAGCCAGCCAGGAAAGGATAGTCGCTGAGGCGGGAGTGCATGCCGTCTACCGTAACGGTGATGAATTCCCCGCTGGCTCTAACCACGCCCGAGTCGTCCAGCTGGCGGGAGTCGACAACGGCTTCGGTACGGCCAATGACTTCGGCGATCTTGGTGTGTGTATAAAAATCGCCTGATCCGCGCGAGCCAACACCATAGTCGCCCATGGTGACGCCCACGCTCTCCAGCCGGAAGACTTCGCCCCGGGGATGCAGCGTCGCTTTCGCTTCCTCCAGGACGGCATCCGCCAGGATGAGGGCTTTATCCTCGGGTATTCGCTTGACCTCTCTGATCAGTGATATGAGCTTGGACTTAATATCCGGGTCCTCTCGCAGCAGGCCCCTCTTGGCCAATCCTTCCAGGTCCATAGGGCGGAGTTGTTGCTCACCGGTAGTAAAGTATTTGGCAGGGAAAATTTCGGCCTGGTGACTTTTTATTTGGATCAAGAGAATGTTTATGGGAAAGATGGTTGTGGATTCGGGTGATTGTGTCCCCCGAATTTAGATCGCAGTGGCAGCGAACAAAATGCAGAGATTCTGAGGATGGCATTCAAAGGCAGGATATTGATATGAGCGACAAAGTGGGCGCAGCTGCGCCGGATACGGGGATCATATTTTACCAGACCGAAGATGGCAAATCCCGCATTCAGGTTCGGATGCAGGACGGCACCGTCTGGCTCAATCAGAGGCTATTGGCCGAGCTTTACCAGGTCTCAGTGCGCACCATCAGCGAGCATATCATCAATATCTACAATGACCATGAGCAGAGCCCACAGGCAACTATCCGGAAATTCCGGATAGTTCAAACCGAAGGCAGTCGCCAGATAGAGCGGCTGGTGGACTTCTACAGCCTGGAGATGATACTGGCCATCGGCTACCGGGTGCGCAGCCACCGGGGCGTTCAGTTCCGCCGCTGGGCTACCGAGCGCCTGCGTGAGTTCATAGTCAAGGGCTTTGTGCTGGATGATGAGCGGCTAAAAGGAGAGCGGGCCCTCGGCCAGGACTACTTCGACGAGCTGCTGGAGCGCATTCGCGATATTCGGGCCTCGGAGAAGCGCTTCTACCAGAAGGTCCGAGATATCTATACCCTCTCCATCGATTACGACTCCCAGGCAGTGATCACCCAGGCATTCTTTAAAGTAGTTCAGAACAAGCTGCATTGGGCCATAACCGGCCATACCGCAGCCGAGTTGATCTCCGAGCGGGCCGATGCCAGCAAGTCGAATATGGGGCTGACAAGCTGGAAGGCAGCCCGCGTCCGGCAGGCTGATGTCCTGGTGGCCAAGAACTACCTCCTGGCCGATGAGATCGCACAGCTCAACCGGTTGGTGACCATGTGGCTGGACTATGCCGAGGACCAGGCCCAGCGGAGAAGCCCTGTCTACATGAAGAACTGGCAGGAGAAGCTGGATTCATTCCTGCAATTCAACCAGCGAGCCATTCTGGAGCATAGTGGGAGCATCTCGATGGAAGATGCCAAACGTTTGGCCCTGGAGCAGTACCACACCTTCAGCCAGCGGCTGATCGAAGAGGGCGATGCCCTGGCTGAGAAGGAGTTTGAAGGGGAAGTCAAGAAGATGCTTGGTAAAGATCCGGAGGACGATAAATAAACCCGGGCTTCGCTATTTTGTGAGTGCAAGTCCACAAATTCGATTCCATCATAGTCCGTTAGTCGCTCTGTGCCTCTGTGTCTTTGTGGTTTTGTTCCGTTCTGGCCAAACCACAGAGGCGCAGAGACACAGAGGCAAAGGAACCATTTCGTCACCCACACCAAATAGCTAGCTAGGAACCTAAACCTGTAGCCCTTCATCTCCTGCCAAAGAGCCTCTCCAGCTGGTTTTCGCCCATCGTCACCATCACCGGCCTGCCGTGCGGGCAGGTGAGGGGATTATTGCAGCGGTGCAGGTCATCGACAAGCTGTTTCATCTCGACAAAGCTCAGTTCCTTTCCTGATTTTATAGAGCCCCGGCAGGCTAAGAGCTTGAGTATCTCATCTTTATTGGTCGAGCCTGGGCTTGCCCTTCCCTGAGAGAAAAGGTCTCGGAGGATGTCA
>JAQTYS010000297.1 GCA_028688175.1 Methanothrix sp.
TCGACTCTGCCGCCATGGGAGTGAATATAGTTGAACGCGAAGGCGTATCCGTAGCCCATCCCTCCAAATTCATCCTGGTTGGAACCATGAACCCGGAGGAAGGTGAGATCCGGCCACAACTGCTGGATCGATTCGGACTGCAAGTGAGCGTTGTCGGCATCGAGGATGTAGATCAAAGGATGCAGATAGCCAAGATGGCGGAAGCATTCGATGCCGACCCGGATGGATTTACGCAAATGTGCCAAAAAAGCCAGGTGCAGTTGAAGGAAAAGATATCCTCGGCCCGCAAGATCCTTCGGAAAGTGAGCATGAGTGATGATCTCCTTCGTTCCATCGCAGCAACATGCATTGATCTGGGCGTGAAGACACACCGGGCAGAGATTGTCATCACCAGGACCGCCAAGACCATTGCCGCTTTTGACGGCAGGACAGAGGTCAAATCGGAGGATGTCAAGAAGGCCATGGAGCTGGCCCTGGCTCACAGGATGAGAAGCAGGCCTTTTGAGCCGCCCACTCTGAACAAAGATAAGCTGGAGAAGTCGATGCAGCAGCATCAGCACGAACACCAGCATCAACATCAAGAGCCTAAGCAACAAAAAAAAAATGAACAATCTCCAGAGGAGCCAGACGACCAGCAGGACTCCAATCAAACCCAGGCTGCCAAGCCTCAAGAACAGGTCTTCGAAATCGGCACGCCTATCGATACGCGTGCCATAAATATGCCCCGTAAGAGAGATCGAATCGCCCGCCGCAAGACCAGCGGCAGGAGAATGAACACTCTCGCTCTACGAAACCGGGGAAGATATCTGCGCCAGAGGATGCCCCAAGAAGGGAAAGATATCGCGATCGATGCTACCATTCGAGCCGCAGCTCCTTATCAGAAGGTCCGATCAGGCCCTAATGCCATTAGGGTGTTGAGCGAGGATATCCGGGAGAAAGAGAGAGTAGGGAAGACCTCTGCCGTAGTCCTCTTCGTGGTGGACGCCAGCGGCTCCATGGGAGCCAATCAGAGAATGGAGAGCGCAAAGGGTGCCGTTCTCTCCCTGCTCATGGATTCCTACCAGAAGAGAGACAAAATTGGCATGGTAGCTTTCAAAGGAAAGGACGCCGAGCTTATCCTACCACCTTGTTCGAGCGTTGATCTGGCCTTGAGCCGCCTGCGAGAGCTTCCCACGGGAGGTAAGACACCGCTCTCCGCCGGCCTCTCCAGAGCATTGCAGCTCCTGCAAGGCGAATTGAGAAAGGATGAAGAAACAAAACTCATGATGATCCTCATATCCGACGGCAGGGCAAATGTGGGAATGGGGGGCAAGATCAAGGACGAACTGATGGAGATATCGGAGAGATCCAAGCTTCTCGGGATTCATACTATCGTCATTGATACCGAGGTTGTGGATAGCTCCTTTATGGAAATGAGGCTGGGCTACTGCCATGAGATCGCAGAGAAGTGCGCAGGTAAGTACTATCCCATATCCAGCTTAAGCCCGGAAGCGCTCTATAACATTGTGGATGGAGAGCAGAAAGACCTGTTCGGCAGAATGAGTTCGACAATAAATGAATACGCCACAACATAATTTTAATAGTATTATATAGGTCGAGAGAGGCATTTATGAGCAAGATGATTGAGATATCAGGCCTAAACAAGAACTATTCCGGGAAAAAAGTGATTGACGGCCTGGATCTGGAGATCGATCACGGAGAGCTCTTCGGTTTTTTAGGGCCAAACGGGGCAGGCAAGACCACTGCCATTCGCATTCTAACCACCCTTACCAAGCCATCCTCCGGACGGGTTTTGATCAACGGCATTGATGTAGCAAGAGAGCCGGCTAGCGTAAAGTCCGAGTTCGGCATAGTACAACAGCATCTCAGCCTCAACCGGGACCTGACCATCAGCGAGAATCTGCAGCTTCATGCCAGGCTGCATCATCTCTCCAAGAAGGAGCGAAATCAGAGGATAGCTGATCTTCTGGATTATGTAGAGCTGACTGACCACGCGGACTATCTCATCGATGACGTTTCCGGAGGTATGAAGAGGAGGGCCATGATCGCCCGGGCTCTCATTCATAGGCCCAAGCTTCTCTTTCTCGATGAGCCTACCGTGGGTTTGGACGCTCAGACCCGCCGTAAGGTCTGGGATCTCATCCGCAGGATGAATGTCGAAGGTACAACGGTCTTTTTGACTACCCACTACATTGAGGAGGCGGAGGCCTTGTGCCAGAGGGTAGGCGTTCTTCATCACGGCCGGATCATTGCTATCGGCTCGCCTCTTAGCCTGCGAGAGAAGCTGGGCATGATTGCCGTGGAGATGAATTTGAACGGAAACAGAACAGAATACAAGTATTTTCCGGATAGAGTACAAGCTGCCCAGTTCATTGAAAGCCTGCCGGGCACGGAGAGGGTTGTCATGCGGGAATCGAATCTGGAAGATGTATTCATAGAGCTTACCGGCCAGAAGGTACTGGGAGGGGTAACATGATAGATGCTTACAGCATACTGTGGGCGGATCTTGTGGCCCTGAAGCGGCGTGGACCCAGATATCTCATCACCACCCTGGTCAGTCCTATTCTTTATCTGGTGGCCTTCGGATGGGGCCTGGGCCGTGGCATCAATCTCAATGGAACGAGTTATCTGGAATTTGTCATACCGGGCATTATTGCGCTCACTGCCATGACCACCAGCTTTAATGGAGCCGGCACGAGGCTCAATGTCGACCGGCTGTACTTCAAGAGCTTCGATGAGTGCCTTATGGCCCCCATCGGTCTGACATCTCTTCTCATGGGCAAAGCACTCATTGGAGTGGTGAGAGGTCTCATGAGTTCCGTCGCGTTTCTCATCGTGGCCCTTTTAATCTCGCCCCATATTCATATCGGGCCACAATTTCTGCTCGGCCTCCTCCTCACCTGCCTGACCTTCGCCTTTCTGGGAGTGCTGGCAGCACTGCTGGCCAGGTCGCATGAGGACATGGCTGTCTTCGGAAGCCTGATACTGATGCCCATGACCTTCCTGGGAGGAACATTCTTCTCATTATCCCAGGTGCCAGTAGGATTGAAGTATGCTCTTTACATCCTACCCCTCACCCATTCCAGCCTCTTTCTGCGAGCGGCGGCATTGGATCAGCCTTTGCCCTGGGGATCATTCTTGATTCTTCTTGCCTTCTTGATGGCGTTCCTGGTTGGCGGGATGATGACTCTAAAGAAGATCAGCATTTAGTGGCCAATGTGGTGAATAGAGAGAACGCACAGATCCGGCGCAAGGAAGTGGCAAACCAACATGCTAAGTCTTTGGGCGGACCTGTT
>JAQTYS010000298.1 GCA_028688175.1 Methanothrix sp.
GTGAAACAATTCGGCATAGCCTTGCAGAGCATAAAAGCCGCATGGCCCATATGCGTGGGCTACCTTCCCCTCGGCTTTGCCTTCGGCGTCCTGGCCCAGAAGGCGGGATTGGATTTGCTCGATATCGCCCTCATGTCGATATTGGTGTATGCCGGAAGCTCTCAGTTCATTGCCGTGGCCATGCTGAGCAGCGGCGCTCTGCCCTTATCCATTATTCTGACGACATTCGTTGTCAATTTGAGACACCTGCTGATGAGTTCATCTCTGGCAGTCTATTTGCATGGCGAGAGCAGAAGATTCCTTTCCGTCTTCGCTTACGGTGTCACCGATGAAAGCTTCGCGGTAAATCTAGTCAAATTCAGAACAGGAGGATGGCATCGCTACCAAGCCTTGGCGGTTAACCAGATCACCAATTTCACCTGGATAGGGAGCACAATTCTCGGTGGCTATACCGGACAGTTCATTCTTGCCGGAAGCTGTGGAATCGACTATGCACTTAGCGCCATGTTCCTTTGCCTGTTGACCTTTCAGCTCAGAGGGCGGATTTACTTTTTGACGGCCATCATATCCGGAGCCTCGGCCATCATCATCTCTCTTATCGTTCCCGGAAACGGCTTTATTATCATGGCTTCGCTCTTAGGCGCTACTGCCGGATTTGCCCTCAAAAGATATGCTCAACGAAAGAGGGGATTGTATGCTTAAGATGGAATACCTCCTGCTGATCGTCGGCATGGGGCTTGTCACCTACATTTCGCGCTACCTTCCGCTATTCTTTCTGGCCCAGAGAGATCTCCCACGCTGGTTCATCGAGTGGCTGGACATGATCCCGGTGGCTATCTTAAGCGCCCTGGTATTCTCGGAGATCTTTCTTTCCGGCAGCCCGCGCCATCTGGATATATTGCAGACCAAATCGCTGGTGGCAATTCCCACGTTCATCATCGCCCTCAAAACAAAATCGCTCGGAGGAACTGTAATTTCTGGGATGATACTCTTCTGGCTGGCAGAAAGAATCAATTGAGCATTTTATGTTAGAAATACAAAACATTGAAATACGAGAATGTTAGAATCATATAACATGAAAAAGAAGGGATTTCTGCTTAGGATAATTCCGGGAACAACGCTGATCATGGCCGGTCTGCTTCTTTCCCTCCAAGGCTACGATGCACTCTTCCTGGCAATTGCGGGAATGGTTGCCATAGGCGTGGTCTTGCTTCGCCGCTGGAGAGCAGGTGATCAGCCGGAAAAGGACGAGCGGACGAATAAACTGGGAGCCTTCAGCCTGGCATATTCCTATCTTGTGAGCCTCATCATCGCTATGGTTTTGTTCATCGCCGTTTATTTGGAGATGGTCGATCTGAATACAGTAGCGGCCCTGCAGATCATCATTTATGTCATGACGGGAAGCGCCATTGCTTTTATGCTGATCTTCGACCGTCGGGGAGATGTAGGTGTATCATGAAGACGCGCATCAAAGAGCTGCGAGCAAGACATAACCTCACCCAGGAAGAGCTGGCCCGCCAGGTAGGCGTTCGGAGGGAGACCATTCTCTTCCTGGAAAAAGGAAAGTACAACCCTTCGCTCAAGCTGGCTTACAAGATCGCCCTGGCCCTGAAAGCGGGCATCGAAGAGATATTCTTGTTTGAGGAGGAAGATCTGCAAAATTCGTGAAATTCTGGCTAAAGATCGTATTCTTCCCCCCAAATCCGCAATCCTTTTATCGTCTCCTTTCACCAAATTGCCCTTGTGAGTATCGTCATTGGACCGATTGGCAGAGAGAATCTATCCAAGATCGGCATGGTGCTGCTCCTGGTCCTCGTAGTAAGCGGCGGTGCGTATGCCTGGCATGAGTATGAGGTGTTCTTCTCAGTCCCATCCGCCCGCCTGCAGGCTGGCAGCTTCTATCCTGAGATGCCGCCGGATGCATATCATCATTATCTGCAAATCCCTCTGGATCATGGAAATCCAGCTCTCGGAAACTTCACCGCCTTTTACATTCTCTCTCCAGGATTTTCAGCCGGAGAGGATGTGGTCTTCTGGCTCTTCGACAATCAGCAGGAACGGGTGGGAATGATTAACAGCTCAGCTGACTTCGAGTACTTCGAAGAGAACCTGGGAGGGCTGTCTTATGTCCTCATTGGAAACCGTGGCGTCAGTCCCACCCTCTTTCCCGAGGTCTTCAACAAAGACGGCTCTGCAAATTATTCGCGGGCATTGAGGCTTTATGGCTCCCTGCAACAGGTGGAGGACATTGAGGCAGTGAGACAAGATATGCAAAAAAGAGGGCTGCTGCCTGAAGACGGTAAGATAATGCTCTATGGCGGCTCTGGAGGCGGTGTTCTGGTTTCGCAATACCTGGACAGATACGGCGAGCATGTATCCAAAGCCCTGATTGAGTGCAGCGGCGGTCCAGATCTTGCGGCCACGCACAATACAACCTTCATGAAAAAGACATATCAGTCCAATGAGAGCCTGGCCAAGTCCTATTTTTCCTTGATGCAAAAGGGAGAAAATACTGCATCTCTGGCTTTTATGCTTTACAAGATAGGCCTCTTGGGAAATGTGGACCAGCAAAATCAAATCGTCAGCATCAAGGGCGACACATTTTCGTTGGAAGGACAGCTGGCCTATATTACATGCAGTCTATCACCCCAAAATAATTTTCCACTCGTGCGCCGGATGCTTGATTCTCCCAGGGAGCTGGAGGTGAAAGTGAGAGCGTATGAGCTTATCGGAGATGATCTCGAACACTACCATCCAACCTCTGCTCAGGAGGTCTGTCTCGGCTATGAATGGATTAAGGTTATTTTGGCCGATTTCATCAAAGCCTGCAAGGATGGCGAAATTCCGGTAACCAAAATTCAGTTGAACCGTTCCAGCTATGGCGGCGAGGTGATGATCTGGTCTGCTACATTTGATCAAGTCTTCTCTGAGCAGATGGGGCATTGGCTACGAGAGTCATATCCCCACGCCAGGCTGGCGCTATTTAGCGACACCCACGAACGCAGGAAGGACCCTGATTATCGGCGAGATTTCAGAAGGGCTTTCTTTAAGCATGGTTTGCATTCTCCAGAGGTTCAGGCCCATTTTGACGATCTCAGACAGCTCAACTCTGCCGAAAAGGTTTGATGAGGATACTTTCCCACCAATATAATTTGCCCCTCTCCGGTTGGATAGTTGGCCTGGATTTCGTCCATCTTGCTTCTAGACGCGGCTTTCTTCAAACGACGAAGCTGAAAACGTGGCATGCGTATTTCGCCATAGAGCATGATCTGCTCCTATGACGAATGCCTG
>JAQTYS010000049.1 GCA_028688175.1 Methanothrix sp.
GACTATTACTATTAGCTCACCGGATTTGCCGGAGGTCAAGTACAACCGGAAATCCAAATATTAATTTGCTCTTATTTTTAACTAAGTATGGGTAAAGGTGTGCCCTGAAAAAGCTTTATTTTATAATTTTCGCATCGATTGCCTCTCTTTGCTTAGCCTTATAGACGCTCTGCTCATAACCACGAAAAAAAGATTCTACGCCTCCGCCTCTCCCATCAGCCTGTCCACCAGCCACTCCGGCTCGAACTTCACCAGATCTGGATAGGTCTGGCCTATGCCCAAAAAGAGCACGGGCTTGCCGGTGATGTAGGCGATGGAGATCGCAGAGCCACCCTTGGCATCGGCATCCGTCTTGGTGAGAATGGAGCCGTCGATGGGCACCGACTCATTGAAGAGGCGCGCCCTCTCCACAGCATCGTTGCCGGCTATTGCTTCATCTACGAAGATGAGAAGATCTGGTTTTGTCACGCGCACGATCTTTCTCATCTGATCCATGAGATTGATGTTGGTATGCAGCCTTCCAGCCGTGTCCGCCAGCACCACATCCTTGTTGTGTGCCTTGGCATACTCCACGGCATCAAAGATCACAGCCGCCGGGTCTCCACCGGTCTTGTGCTTGACGACCTTCAGGCCCAGGCTATTGCCGTGCACCTCAAGCTGCTCAATGGCTCCGGCCCGGAAGGTATCGCCTGCCGCCAGGACTACAGAGTAGCTCTGGTTCATCAGATACCTGGCCACCTTGGCAATGCTGGTCGTCTTTCCTGTGCCGTTCACGCCAACGAAAAGAATCTTGACCGGCTTTTCTTTGCTCTTGATGTACTCGTCAAAGTCCAGATAGTTCCTGGAAAGAAGCGTCAAAAGAGCATTTCTTAGCGATTGCTCGGCGATGGCACCTGTGTCCGCGCCGATCTTCCTCTTCATTCCCACCAGATTGCTCTTGACCTCTCTGACAATCTCTTCGGCAACCGGCAGGGCCACGTCGCTCTCCATGAGAGCCATCTCCAGGGCCCACATGGGCTCTTCCAGATCCTTCTCTTCCAGGATCACTTCCTGCTCAAATATCAGGCTCTTGGCCTTTTCCAGGAAGGAGAAGCGGCTCTTGGGCTTATTGTTGGCTTCGGTCGTCTTTTCCGGAAACACAGAAGGCTTTGTTGGGGAGGCGCCGGAGGATGCCCCATCAGGCGCAGGAGACTTCACCTGGGCAGCATTCTTATCTGCCGCAGGGAGTGCTTTGGCTTGGCTTTCTATCGCTTTATCATCATCTTTCTTTCCGGCCAGCTTCTCGGCCTGGGAGACCTTCTCGGCAATCTTGGAGGACAGAGCCTCTTTGAAGCCGTTGAGCTTCTCCTTGAAGCGACTAAACAATACTTTCGCTCCCCGCGGCGTGCTGATGTTGATGCTGATTTGCACTCTCTTCGAATTGCTGCATTATGGCCTGGATCTTCTGCATCTCTTGATCGATCTTGGCAAGCACTTCACTCAGCTTCTTAGATCCTTCAAGAACCTCTGCCTTCCGAACCTTCAGAATATCCTTGGCCTCGGCTGCGGTCTTCTCAATGCTAACGCCCGCGCCTACATTCAAGACTACTTTCTCCTTAGAGGCAAGGTTTCCGTGGATAAAAGACCCCGATCCAATGGGAACGAGAATCTCCTGTCCTACTTGTGCCGTGTCCAGGGCCTCTATTGCAACCAGTGCCCTTTCCAGGCCCTCGGCCGTGATCTGCGTCAGGTTTAGCTGCTGCATGATACCGTCCGCCTGAGCCTGATACTGCTGATATGCGGCCAGGAGTCTTCTGACTTCCTCCTCGCCTCCAGGAGCGCTACTCAACAGCCAACACCTCGTCTATCTTGATGAGGCCTCTCTTCAGGCCGTGTTCGCTTCCCATGAGGGAATAGACTTTATTTTCGGCATTCTTCTCGTTCTGGCTCTCTACAACCTTGCTAAAGGGCAGCCAGGTCTTGCCGACAAGTCCTCCCTTGTACTTTCCTTTGATCTCGAATTTGCTCACTATTCCACCCCTACTCTATTCATCAATCATTAAACCAGATAGCCCAGTGCGTCCTCGATGCGCCCCAGCTCAGGGCCCGAGGTTCCAACTCCTGCGAAGTAACCGTAGCTGTTGGCCAGCACTCCTGAGCCCACCAGCGGCGATCCGAGGTTCACGGTGCCTACATCCACAGGCAGCCCAAAGAGCCTCTCCAGGACGGCTATCTCCTCATCAGAGACGCGGGGATGCACAAGAAGCCCTTTGTTGGTGGCGACTCCCGCCATTCCCACGGTCTTGAGGCCGCCGATGGTGCCTTTTTCCCCCTTCACGCCCAGGGTCTGCTCTATCGTCTCGCAGGCCCTGCCGGACAGCTCCGGATGGACCAGGGCAGCGCTGTCATTGACCAGTATCACATTGCCCGCGGCATTGATCCTGGCCGGCAGCCTAGCTACCCGGCCATGTTCGCGAAGAATCTCGATCTCTTCATTACCGGCATGATGGGTTACCACGAAGCCATTGCTGTTGGCCGCGACCAGGGAACCCAAGACGGAGCCTACGCCTGCCAGTACCACCGCCGCCGGCACTTTCAGCCCGGCTTCGAGAACTTGTCTATCGGCTTCGCCTGCTTCCTGCGGCACGAGTACAACTTTATCCGTGCATTTGGCAAATACTCCGATAAGGCTGCTTCCTGCTATCTTTATTCGCTTATCTGTCACCAGCAAACTCCGCCTCAACTCCGCCGTCTTCGAACTTGACTGCGCGTACCCTTACGCGCCGGGGAGGCTTCATATCGCCTCTGGCCCAGATGACTTCACTCAGGCCGGGGTCGATCTTTATGTTATTCTTTGCCACTTTCATGTGCCGGGCGAGGTAGGTCCTAATCTCGGTTATGGCCCGGTTGGACCTTCTGTAAATGGGAGCGCACTTGACTATACCCAGGGGTATAGTGTAAACTCTTTCTGTGTCCGCCATGTCTATCTCTCTAAGCTGCTTCTTCTCCAATGTCGTCTCTTGGGATGAGTGACTACCTGCCTCATGGTCTTGACAATAACCCAGGAGGGTACCCTACGATTCTGATTGAACGCCTTGGCAAGCCTGATCTTCTTGCCCTTTAATTTCTTGGACATATCTCTTCCTCCGAATGACTCTGGTGTGCGTATGATTGGAGGGGAATATCATATTGACCTTAGCCTGGCCGCATCTCTCTTTTAGCGCATATCTCAGGCCCACCTCGAAGTCAGAGGCAGGATACCTCTCGGATAGCTCTTCCTCGAAGTCCAAATAGCGCGAGGCCATGGCCCGGATGGTCTTTTGACCCAGGCCCGCCAGGGGTCTTAAGTATTGCATATGCAACCGGTCTTCCAGGCTTCGAATGGCGCTGAAACCCATTTTGGGTGCGCGATCATCCCGCCTCGTCCCGTCCGCCACAAATTCGCACTCTTTAGCTATTGTTTCTACTGCAATAGGATGAACATAATTGAGAGCATCATTGGGATAGCCCGTGCGAAGCAGTATCTCCAGGGCCTGCTCCAGGACGCCATCTTCAAAGACCATCCTCCTATGGGGATGGTCAAGCTCTCGTGCTACATCAGCCGCTTTAGTCCAGGTATCATCATGGCCGAAGCTGAAGGTGACAAGCTCTATCTCGTCAAAGAACGGTTCGAGAAGAAGAGCCGCCAGGCTGCTATCTTTTCCGCCGGAAAACAAGACTGCAACCTTCATGAACTGCCTGCAGCGATCGACCGCTTTATCTCCTGGTAATGGTTATGTCTCGCTTCTTAGGCTGTGCCTGCTTGAGGATCGCCTTGAGTTGTTCGTCTGTGATTGCGCCCCTCAGCCTGCCGCTTTGAGCAAGCATGATGAGCTGACCTTCAATCTGAGCGACGAACTCAGGCTTGGTCATGCGTATTGCATTGAGCCGGTCCCTTGCTTCGGGGGTGAGGATGGTCCTCATCAAGGATGCCTTTTTGGCTTCCATCTCTTGTTGGGCCTGCTCTTGTTGAGCCGCAGCCATCTGCGAATCCACCTGTTGCTTTTGGATCTGGTCCATCCTCTTTCGTCTTAATTCTGCAAGCTCATCATCAGCCATACTTCTTCCACTCCTCGCTTAAGCTTTATGTCGACTCGACAGCAGGTTCTGCTGCGGGCGCAGCTGAGCCCTGCATCTGGCTTCTTATCTTATGGGCTACTCCATCAAGGTATGCCTGACCTGCTGGGGTCATTTGGCGTCCTTTCTTTATCTTCTTCACGTAGCCGGCCTTCTCCAGCTGTTGCAGGGACTCTCTTGCTACTGAGCCGCTGCCTTTGCAGAAGAATCCTGTAGCTACACCCTTGCGATGCTTTCCGCCGTAGAAGCTTCTAAGGCGGGAAACGCCCACCGGGCCGTCGATGTATATCCTGCGCAATACTGATGCGCACCGCACAAACCACCAATCTGGATTTGTGGGGGGCATCTCTCTATTTACCCCAGTCTTGGCAAACTCAGCCCATTCCGGGGGCTGAACCTTGCCCGCCGCCTTTAGCTCCTGGGCCACGGCAGCTATTAAGTCATGGGGAGGTACGTCGTAAACAGTTGTCAAATCCTTCAATCCTCCAAATGATAAGGAACAAACCAGAACCCTTACGCAGAAACAAGTATAAATGCTTTTTCCGAGCGATACGAATTTTGGAGCGCTTATTTTGTTCTCTTAGCTTAATAACCTGGCTATCCGGGAAGAGAACACCCTCGCATCGGCCAATGATGCTCAAGAGATGATACTCCTTGGATTCGAGATATATTTGTGAAAAGATGCCAATTTCCGGGAGTCTGACCAATTGATTGTCTCATTGTGTCATAGATTTCAGCTAAATTTATCCGCGCGTCATATTTCGCCAAATATGTCGCACAAACTAATTTGTGCATCACGGATGACGCGCAAATTCGCTCCAAGCTGAAATTCTTGCGAGCCTCTGCGTTTAAAGCAGAAGCTTTAGTGAATCAGGGTGCTTAAATCCATCTGCAATAGGCTGCCTGGCCAGGCTTACCTCCCCAGAACAATGATTTGTGTCGCATGTATGAGATGAAAGCGTTTTTGTATCGCACAGATTAACCATCCATGAGATACAAGTGAAATTGCGGCGGCGCACCCGCGCAGCAAGCTGCGGGGTATTCATCAAAAATAAATCCAACATCATCAGCTGATAAATCATTCTCTCCAGATCCGTCTCAAGCCAGTGATCCAGTCTGCCATTGCCAGCCTCGCCACCTCTCTGTCCACAAGCTCTTTTTCCTGGTGAGCGAGATTGGAAGAATATTTAATGGCATCAAACAGATTGCCACTTTTGATCGAGATTTTCTCCGGGCAGATTAACTGAAATTATTTATTTAACTATATTTTTAATTGTTCTCCGCTTTTCTCTGAATCGTTGCCGATAAGCTGCCTATGTATTGCCGATATTTTGCCGTTAAACTGTAGCTTCGGGCGCGCCGTGACGGATTTGCTATCACCAGCCATCCATCCTCCACCCAACTTTTGAGAAGATTTCTAGCCATCCTCTCGGACAATCCCAGACCAGGCTATTGTCCTCATCTGGGAGAGAGGATGGGGGTTGTCCGGCCCCCAGCGGACGGGCTCAGGCATGGGAACGGGCCTCCGGGATGGGAAGAAATGCTGAGAACTGTATGGCATGCTTTGGAAACTCTGGGGCGGGCATCAATTACTACTATCCTCCTGATGGCGGCTTTCTGGCGGCAAACGGGAAAAAGCTTTTGGATGACTGCCTGTCAGGGGTTAACGTTTATATAAAAAGAGAGCTACTAAGGATGTGATGTAGAGACTGACCGCTTACGTTTCCGGCAAGTTGCAGAAGACCGGCTACAGGGCCAGAGTTGTCACTGTCGCCCAGAATTTAAGGCTAAAAGGATATGTACAAAACCTCGATGATGGGCGTGTGAAAGTGGTTGCAGAGGGCGAAATAATTGACCTTGATATATTGCTCCGAGCATTCGATATAAAAAACACATTAATTAAAGTGGCCGATATCAATAAGGAGTATTCTTCGGCAACGGGTGAATTTGAAAGCTTCTTCAAGGTAGTTTCCGGAGCGGGCGAGACGGATCAAAGGCTTGATGTAGCTGCAGAGAGGCTTACCGAGCTTATCGGAGTTAATAAAGAGATTTTAATGGAGCTAAAAGCCAATCGTCAAGAGCTGAAGGAGACACGAGAAGATATCAGAGGCTCAAGAGATGCGATTGTTGGAGAAATTAGAGCTTCGCGGGAAGCCATCGTTGGCGAGATAAGAACATCACAGGATGCTATTGTCAGCGAGATAAGGGTATCAAACGACTCAATTGCAGTAGAGATCAGAGAGTCTCGTGAAGTTATTGCTGAAGAAATTGGCGGGCTTCGCGCCGACCTAAAGGAAAGCGTTAAAGATAGATTGACGAGAATAGAATCGGACATCTCCCAGATAAAGGCAAAAGTTGGCATCTAAAAAATTTTGCATAAGTAATGGTCAGGGACTTGAATCGTGGGCATCGAGGTACTAACCGCAGTTGTTCCCCTAGACAAGCCGGTTCCTGAAGTCCTCCCGCACGGTTGTCGAAAGCTCTCCAAGAAGTGGTCTGGCCGCCGGCCAGGGCCTCGTTCCCGGGGCTGCGATCCACCGTCTCTATCTTCTGCATGAGAAAGACAGCTCCGGCCACGTCCACCTTGCGGCGCTACCCGTACTCGTCATTCTTGTCCTCCCAGACCAGGCTTTGTCCTCATCCGGGAGAGAGGATGGGGATTGTCCGGATCCCAGCGGACGGGGTCAGGCAATGGAGCGGGGCTCCGGGCTGATGGTGGAGATCGAAGATGCAAGGCAGGACTTCAAGTTGTGATTGAGGGACTGTAGGCTCAGGGGCAATTACTATGGCCGGGAATCTCTTATTCAGGCTTCAGGCCGGTTGCACTGCAAGAGAAGCGCCGGAATGCTGCATATATCGCTGAGAATATGAGGAGAGCTAAGGCAAACCACATCGGTCCGCTGCCTCCGAGAAAATCAAATGTTTTTATATAATTTATTAAATACTCATTGAAAGGCGGACGGGATCCTGTCCACTGAAATGCCAGCAGATAATAGATTACGGCCGTCTGGATGAAGAGCATATAGATGAGAGTAAGAATGCCCAGCTGAACCATCCGATCCCTAAGAAACTTGGAAAAACCCTTGCGATCAAATGATTCCGGCACGAAATATCCGGCGATCGGGAATAGGAGGCCCATGGAAAATGCTTGTGTGAAGGTTAATATCAAATAAAAATAATACATAAGTTATAACATCGAGATTAGCAGGCTCGCGATAGTACCAGTGCCCAATATTAGAGTAAGTTACCCCCGCATGAAGAATGACTACCAAGATTATCGATGAAGTACAACCTGTCAGACCTGATCATTTTGGAGCATTTCCGGGTACAAAGGGTATAAGCTTGCGCCGTGCAAGCTCCTCTTGTATCTCAACAGGGAGTGTGCGGGCATCGACTGCCAGACCGTTTATCATAACCATCCAGGCGAGAAGATTCGACTCCATTTTAGATGGTCGCCACCACCTGGGATCCATTTGGCACATTTCGAGGAGATCTTTGATCTGTCGGGCCTTGTTGGCAGCAGTCTTCTGGCTTACTCCAAAAAGATCCACCAGCTCGTCTGCCTTCATATGAGGCTCCTGAGTTTTATCAAAGAGGAAGTTAACATTAGCCAGGGAGTAGACAATTGCCGCCGCCCAGACATCCTTTCTGCCTCTCTCCAATGGCGAGGGCCTCTTTCTCGCCAGAACTGCCGTCATTTCACGAGCAAGCTGTGCGTACTCTTCATCCAGGTGCTTGCAGCAGACGGCATCGGTGATGGCGACTATCTCATTGTAGATGGGCTGCATTTTCAAGGGGACTGAATCGGATCTCTTTTCGGACATACTGACCTCTTTCGGATTGATACATAATTGGAATGGAATGGATTATTTCTCTGACGCTGGGGATCTCAGCTGTCAAGGAGAGCGGAAATGTGAGGCAGAACTTCAAAATGCGATTTAGGGACTTGAGGATCAGGATCAATTACTATCATCCACCAGATGGCAGCCTTCTAGTGACAAATGGGAAAAAACTAAGGCATCTCTTTATCCTTCTCAGCCAGTCCCAGCACATTGAGCAGCCCCAGCAGGTTCTCGCGGGACAGTGACCCGTCGGATACCTTCTTCAGGACCTCTTTGGCATTGAAGGCCACCCCGAGGCCAGCATTCTTGATCATCAGGCAGTCGTTGGCTCCGTCGCCCACGGCCACGATGCTGTCCGGGCTGATATTCTCCAGCTTTGCCAGCCGGAAGATGATGCCACCCTTGGCCTCGGCATCGATGATATCCCCCTTGATCTCGCCGGTGAGAAAGCCGTTTTCAATCTCCAGCTCATTAGCAAAGGTGTAGTCAAAGCCCAGCTGCTCTTTGAGCACATCGGTAAAATAGGTAAATCCGCCACTGATAAGGGCAATCTTGTAGCCTACGCTCTTTAGGTGATGCAGCAGCTCCTCAGATCCGGGTGTAAGACGCAGGTCGGAAGCAATCTCGTGCAGATCTCTCTCCGGCATCCCCTTGAGGAGACGAACCCTCTGGCGAAGCGACTCCTTGAAGTCCATCTCTCCGTTCATGGCCTTCTCAGTAATCGCTTTCACCTGCTCGTCCACTCCCGCATATCCCGCCAGCTTGTTGATGATCTCAAAATCAACAATGGTCATGTCCATATCAAAGACGATGAGCCGCTTCTCTTTGCGTGAGCGGCCCAGATCCTGAATCACCACATCCAGGCCAAGCTGCTCGCAATCCTTCTTCAGCCTGGTCTTGCAATCATCCTCATTGCATTCGGAAAAGTCCATAAGAAATTCAATGGAGATGAGATCGCCACGGGCCGTGACCGATGCCCTTTCGATGTTCACAACATTTCCTGCCGCCACATCTGCTGCATCGCGGATGATGCCCGGTCGGTCTTTGGCCAGAATGGTGACCACATGCAGGCTCTTCTTTGTCTTGCGCAGGCCCCGGTACTGGCCCAGGGGCAGAAAGTTAAATTGAATGCCGAGATCTTCGGCTTTTCTCTGCAGCCATGCTTGCAGCTCGCTGGCAGTTACACGCGCGTTGGAAAAATCAGCCACTACAGACATGGTGAATATGCCCTGCATCACTCGCTGATCCAAATCCACGATATTCACATTCTGCTGAGCAGGCTCATCCAGGATATCACGGATAAGTCCGGGCCGGTCTTTGCCCAGGAAGGAGATGACCCATAAATCGTCGTTCAGAGGGCACGTCCCCCATTTCTATGCGGCTGCATCGGAGATGATGCTTGCCATTCATGCCTAAATACTTTTTCAGCCATCAATTCTGACGCTTCTGCTTTAGTTCTGCAACTCTCATCATCAAATGCCAGGTATTCTCGACGGCTGCAATGGTCAGCCATACTATTACCATCACCATCCAGCCAAGGTAACGGGTCTTCCCCTGCAGGACGTCTGCGCCTATTGCTATAATGGTCATATAACAGATCGTATTAGGGATCAATAACCCTCTCAAGATCATACTTGGAGCGAAGGCCCTGTTCTCACCTTTGTTCCTTAAAAACCTCAACCACAGGACCGAAGTATGCGCCAGCTGCAATGCTCCTAAAATAAGAAGCGGATAGCCTAATCCCGATGGTGAATCGGAAGGAACCACGAATATGAAGGCAAATGATAGAATCATCAAGAAATTTATAAATATCTCTTCAGCCAACATGCGTATATCGCTTGACTTTTTTGCCTCGGCTATGACATCAATGTGCAATGTAACTGCGACAAAGATCAGGCCAACAAGAGTGGCAGAGGCTGACCCTGTCAGCATATAAAAATCTCGCCAGGAATTTACAGATTCGATAAAAGAAATCATATGCATCTTTCCAGCGCCTTTTGCAGCTCTTCCATTCGGATCGGTTTACTGATATATTCGTCCATGCCCGCATACAGACAGGCTTCTCTATCACCATTAAGCGCGTGGGCAGTTATAGCTATTATGCAGACCTTAGATCCAGAGCTGCGAATGCGGCGCGTTGCTTCAAAGCCATCCATCACCGGCATTTGCACATCCATCAGTACAACATCATATGGCTGCCTCTTCAATGCCTGCAGAACTTCAAGGCCATTGGCAGCTACATCAGCTTGATATCCAATACGCTTCAACATACTAAGAGCTACCTTCTGGTTCACAGGATTGTCTTCTGCTACGAGAATACGCAGACTGCGCACCCTAATCTCGCTTGGAGTGGACTTGGAGAAAGTAATGCTCGGGTTAAAATCACTTTTCGGCGAGATAAGTTCTACCAGCAGATTATGAAGCTGGGTGGGCTTGATGGGCTTGGTCAGCCAGCCATCGAGCGGTGTATCTCGCGAGAGGCTGCAGCCAATGGGAATGAATATCACGCTTAAGATTTTTGCGCTCTTGCCTCTTTTCGCTTCTCTGGAAAGAGACAGGACATCTATTTCAGGCAATGCGCCGTCCAGAATCATAAAGTCAAAGTCCTCTGCAGCAAGCATTTCCAGAGCGGATTTTCCACTGGTTGTTGTTGTTGGAATCATCCCCCAAGACCGCGCGGCTTCTACCAGCATGCTTCTGGCCAGGTCATTTTTGTAGACCACAAGAATTCGCTTTCCAAACAGACTGGGGTTCGGCGGGACGGCATTATTTAGTGCAAGTGACTTTGCGATTATGGTGAACTGGAAAGTACTGCCCTTTCCCGGTTCGCTCTCTGCCCAGATCCTTCCACCCATCATTTCGACAAGGCGTTTGCTTATGGCCAGACCTAGTCCGGTCCCTCCGTAATGTCTGGTAGTGGAAGAATCAACCTGGCTGAAGGACCGGAACAGCCTGTCCATTCGATCCTTAGATATCCCGATACCTGTGTCCCTAATTGCGAAATAAAGCTCGATTTTTCCCCGCTCCATGGGCAAAGAGCTAATTGCTAACACTACTTCCCCCGTCTCGGTAAATTTCACTGCATTACCCAGCAGATTGACCAATATCTGACGGAGCCTGGTAACATCCCCAATTACTGTTTCTGGTATATTATTCTTAAAAGTGCAAACGATCTCCAGACCTTTTTCGGCGGCATTGGCAGCCACCAGGTCCAAAGAGTCCTCTACGCCTTTTCTCAGGTTAAAAGGCCGGCATTCCAGCTCCATTTTGCCGCCTTCGATCTTGGAGAAGTCCAGGATGTCATTGATAAGAGCTAACAATGTATTTCCACTACTGCGAATTGTCTCCAAATAATCGCGTTGTTCCTCTGCTAGGTCAGCCTCCAGCAAGAGACCAGTCATGCCGATCACGGCATTCATAGGTGTACGTATCTCGTGGCTCATATTGGCCAGGAACTCAGACTTGGCTTTGGTTGACGCTTCCGCCGCTTCCTTTGCTCTTTGCAGTTCTACTTCCGCTTGCTTGCGCTCGGTAATGTCTCGAGCGAAGCCAAGCTTTCCTACGATCTTTCCGCTTTCAATCAGGGGAACGCCTATGATCTCAGCAGTCAGATACTCACCGGAATTGGATAGGCACCTCAATTCGCGGGTTCGTGCTTTCTTTCCTTCCAGAGTATCTTGGAACATCTCCAGGGCGATAGGAAGATCTTCAGGATGAATGATCTTCATAAAGGGTTTTCCGAGCCACTCTGCTGCATGCCATCCGGAGAATTTCTCAAAAGCAGGATTAAGAGATGTGATGGTTGCATCCTTTGATGAAATAGTGAAGATCACATCCGGTGCTGTCTCGAAGACATCACGGTAACGTTCCTCGCTTTGCATAAGCAGCTTCTCAGCTCTTTTGCGCTCATCGATCTCCATCTTGGCCTCATTATAAAGATGCACATTTTCATTCAGTGCTACGACCTGGCGAAGGATAACAAGTCCGATGATAATACCAATGCCCCATGAAAAGGCTGAAAATGAATCGGTCAGGTGGTAGCGGCTCCAAATGAGCATAATGTAGGCAGCTGCAGCACAAAAGTAGGGAAAATAAGAAAGCCAGACGAATTGTTTCCCACTCAATTCGATTTCATTGCATGAATCATTTGAGTCAGGCTTACTGGTCTCCGCCTGCAACACTCCTGCCAGACCTGCAAAGGCATAGCTCGCCAGCCATCCCAGGTCTAAAAGGTTGCCTGTTGCATATGTTTCTTGGAGAGATTGCAGCAGATATGTAGCGTCTGTGATGATCTGTATGGCGATGCCGACTGATAGCAGCAATAATGGTCCTTGTTTGGCAGACTGGCATGTTCGAAAGAGCAATTGCAGCAAGGCAAAAAAGAGAATCAAATCCATCACAGGATAGGCCAGGGAGACCATTAAAACCAATGAGTATTCTTTTTTGGCAGCAATAGTTGGCTCAATCAGGAAAGCCCAAAAGATCAGGATTGCCGAGATCATTACTATCCCTGTGTCCAAAAGTAGCTTGTGGGACTCTTTATGAGTCAATGGTACTGCTGGTAAGAGAAGAATGCCTAGAGCAAATAGGGGATAATACAATAAATAAAAAACGTCGGCTACTGATGCTATGGGCTCTTGATGAAGGACCAACTCCAGGGCCGCCCAGGTTATGTCTCCCAGCATAAAAGAGAGCTGGCCCATAAACAAAAAGGTCCAGGCAAGGCGGACACGTCGTCCATAGATCTCAGAGCGAAAGGCCGCGTATAGCAAGCCGATTGCTGCCAGAGCATTGAATACAGGAAAGAGCATATCATCCAGCATTATGCGAGACTTAGGATCATCTCCAACTAAAATCAACAGGGCTAAATACATTATCACGATGATGGCTGACATCACCAGAGCGCTGCGAAAGTATCTTCGCCTGGGTTCCAAGCAAATGCTCATCGTCTCAGCCTGTCAATTTGCACGATTTCGTCGGAAATTAGCCCCTTAATTGGCATCTATCTCCTCACATACTGCTTCGAAAGATCCTGCTGACGCAACTATCAATAACATGTGTAAATACTTGATATAAAAGATAATAGGTTTTAAGAGGCTGGACGACGACTATCAAGAGGTAGTTATGCACAAATCACACATGTTTATCAACGGAGAGCAGGTCGTCTCCTTGTCCGGCCAAACCGAGATAATTTATAATCCTGCCAACCAGGAGCCGGTGGCCCAAGTGGCCGTGGGCACGCGCCAGGATGCCCGGCGGGCTCTGCAGGCAGCCAAGAGGGCTTTTCCCATCTGGTCTGCACTCTCCTGCCAAAAGCGAGCAGATATCTTGCACTCTGCTGCTGACCTGGTACGGCAGCGAGCCAAAGAGATAGCCACACTGCTTACTCTGGAGATGGGAAAGCCATTAAAAAACGCCAAAATGGAGGTCCTCTCCTCGGCAGACGTTCTCGACTATTACAGCGAAGAGGGCAAGAGAAACTTCGGTGAGTGGATCTCTTCTTCACACAGCCGCAGCATCGTGCTGCGCCAGCCGGTGGGCGTAGCCGCTCTCATCACCCCCTGGAACTTTCCCGTTGACTTATTGGC
>JAQTYS010000299.1 GCA_028688175.1 Methanothrix sp.
TGGAGAAGCGAGTCTATCCCAAGGATGACCATCATCTGCATGAAAGAGCCGGCCTTCTAAACAGCCGATACTTCCAGGGATCTCTGCGTTGGAACAGCATTCGCTACTCAACAAATCAGGAGCGAAGGCGCGGGTCATGCAATTGTACCGCCCGGACGATTCTCATCAGCAGCAAGCTGGCCAGTCTTCCCCAATGGGTTGAGGATTATGTGATTGTGCACGAGCTTGCCCATCTTCTTGAACCTAATCACGGCAAGAGGTTTAAAGCACTGGTGCATAGATACCCTCTGGCGGAAAGAGCTATTGGATTTCTTATAGCCACTGAGATGGTGTGATCACTTTATCCATAATTAGGAGATTGGACGATGAAAAATTTTCTTATTATTATCATTTTTATTATCCTGCTGGCGTCTTTAGGTGGCGCTGATACCAAGGCAGGAGAGCCAAATAGGAATAATAGCTCACTTATCACTCGTGATATGCTCTTTGGCAATCCGGACAAAATCACCACCAGAATCAGCCCGGACGGCTCAAATATCAGCTTTCTGGCTCCAAAAGATGGTGTGCTCAATATCTGGGTGGGACCGGCAGATGCGCCTGAAAAAGCGAAGCCCGTGACCAATGACACCTATCGCGGCATCAGAAGCTACCTCTGGTCTTACACCAGCCAGCACATTCTCTATTTGCAGGACGCCAATGGAGACGAGAACTGGCGCATTTACAGCGTCAACCTTAGCAGCGGCCGGATCCTGGACCTCACGCCTTTTGAGGGCGTCAGAGCTGAGCTTAGAGCGATCAGCATCAATCACCCTCATGAGGCCATAATCGCTCTGAATAAGCGTGACCCCGAGTATCACGATCTCTACAGGCTCAATTTCGAGACCGGCAATATGACGCAGATCCTCGAGAATAAAGAGTTCTCCGACTTTAAGATCGACAACGATTTCCAGGTGAGAATGGCCAGCAACATGACGGCTGACGGAGGAATCCGGATATCAACTCCCACTGAAAACAATAGCTGGGAGCCCTTCATGAAGATCGAGATGGAGGATACCCTCACCACCGGCTTTTCCGGATTTAACAAGAGCAATGAAGTCAGTTACCTCATCGATAGCAGAGGCAGAAACACGGCTGCTCTTTATGCTTTTAATATGAATACAAGAGAGAGCTCTCTCATAGCCGAAGACCCCAGATCTGACCTGTACGGCATTATGACTCACCCCACTGAGATGACTGTGCAGGCGGTGGCTTTTTACTATGATCGGGTAGCATGGAAGATTCTGGATCCCTCCATCCAGCCGGATATCGATTTTCTTAGCAAGGTGGAGGAAGGAGACATGTCGGTAGTAAGTCGCACCCTGGATGATAAGGTTTGGATTGTCGTCTTCACCAGGGACAATGGGCCGGCGCGCTACTATCGTTATGACCGAACTCTGAAGAAGGCTTCTTTCCTCTTCACAGACAGAGAAAAGCTTGAGGGACTGCCCCTGGCCAGGATGATTCCCACGGTGATAAAATCGCGCGACGGCCTGGATATGGTCTGCTACTACACCCTGCCGTGCAACAGCGATAAGAATGGCGATGGCCTGCCGGATGAGCCTCTCCCAATGGTCTTGTATGTGCATGGAGGACCATGGGGCCGCGACTATTGGGGCTTTGACTCCATTCATCAGTGGCTGGCCAACCGGGGCTACGCTGTCTTGAGCGTCAACTTCCGCGGCTCGACGGGCCTGGGCAAGAGCTTCATCAATGCCGGAAACCTAGAGTGGGGCAAGAAGATGCAGGATGACCTGACAGATGCGGTGAACTGGTCGGTGGAGAAGAAGATTGCGGATCCAAAGAAAATCGCCATCATGGGCGGAAGCTATGGCGGCTATGCTGCTCTGGCCGGCTTGACCTTCACCCCAGAGACATTTGCCTGCGCGGTGGATATCGTAGGCCCCTCTAACCTGATAACCCTCCTGGAGACCATTCCGCCTTACTGGAAGCCGGAGATCGAGCAGTACACCAAGAGAGTGGGCGACTTCCGGACGGAGTCGGGCAAGAAGCTGCTGACGGAGCGCTCGCCGCTCAGTTATGTGGAAAGAATACAGCGGCCCCTGCTCATCGGCCAGGGAGCCAATGATCCTCGGGTCAAGCAGAATGAGTCGGACCAGATAGTCAAAGCCATGCAGGCCAAGGGGCTTCCTGTGATCTATGTGCTCTACGGAGATGAGGGGCACGGATTTGCCAGACCCGAGAACCGGCTCTCTTTCTATGCCATAGCCGAGGCATTTCTGGCGGCGCACCTGGGCGGCAGCTTCCAGCCCATCGGCCAGGACTTTGCAGGGGCCAATCTGACTGTGCCTGCGGGAGCGGGAGAGGTGCCGGGACTGGAGGAGGCATTGGGGAAAAGGGTGTAGGATTCATTTTTTTCCCATCTTTTTTGAGCGGCTTTGTCAAAGGCGCTAGGGGCCACTGCTGGAGGGTGTCGGCTGCCGTTCAGGAGGAGCTACTTCCTCCACTCGGCCAGCAATTCACGCATGGTTGATGCGCTGGGCGATTCGATCTGCTCAAAGATCTTCAATGCGCTTTCCGCTTTTGCGATGGCTTGCACGGGATCTTTTTTCTTTTTCAGGCAGATGGCCTGGCCCCATAGGGCATTGGCTTCGCCATTGCGATCGCCAATCTCCTGTGCGATCTTTAGTTGCTGCTGGTAGTAATCCTGGGATTTATCGATTTCATCTAATCCGTAAAAGGCGCTCCCCAGGTTGCCCAGATCGGCACCCTCGCCCCTTCTGTCCCCGATCTCACGGGCGATGATTAGCGCCTGCTCGTTGTACTCGATGGCCTGGCGGGCGTCGCCCAGGTTCTTGTATGCGATGCCCAGGTTGCCCAGCGCATTACCCTCGCCCCTTCGGTCCCCGATCTCGCGGGCAATGGCCAGCGCCTGCTCGTAGTACTCGATGGCCTGGCGGGCGTCGCCCAGATCGGCGTAGGCTAGGCCCAGGTTGCCCAGATCAGCACCCTCGCCTCTTCGGTCCCCTATCTCACGATCAATGGCCAGCGCCTGCTCGTAGTACTCGATGGCCTGGCGGGAGTCGCCCAGGTCGGCGTAGGCCAGGCCCAGGTTGCCCAGCGCATTACCCTCGCCCCTTCGGTCCCCAATCTCGCGGGCGATGGCCAGCTGCTGCTCGTAGTACTCGATGGCCTTACGGGCGTCGCCCAGCTCGGCGTAGGCTATGCCCAGGTTGCCCAGCGCATTACCTTCGCCCCTTCGGTCCCCGATCTCC
>JAQTYS010000300.1 GCA_028688175.1 Methanothrix sp.
ATCTAAAATCCAATGCGGGTTCAACTGGATATGAATGGTGGACGCAGTTTGATACCGAGTACCTGAGCCTTGTCTCATCATCCGAACAGGCCGGCGATGCCAAGCCGGGATGGGTTGGTGTGCCAGGTAAGAAGGTCTTTGTATTCAATGCCAAGAAGTCCGGCAGCACGGATATTATTATGCTCCTGATCCAGCCCTGGGAGAACAGCACCGTCGCACAGAGATTGATATATCCAGTAAACATTTCCTAGATGCATGAGACTTCTCTCCTGGAATGTGAACGGGCTGAGAGCCATTCTCAAAAAGGGATTCGTAGAGTGGCTTGGAAGAGATATGCCGGATGTGCTCTGCCTACAAGAGACAAAGGTGGCAGTCGATCAGGTTCCTGACGAGCTTAAACACCTGCCGGGCTATTTTTCCTATTTTGGCTCGGGAGAGAGAAAAGGACGGGATGGAGTGGCTCTTTTTTCTAAAACAGAGCCGTACAGCGTAGAGTACACACTGGGAATTGAGGGCTTTGAGGACGAGCATAGAGCCATTGTTGCCGATTATGGGAAGTTCTTACTTTTCAATGTCTACTTTCCTAACGGCAAAGCCTCCCGAGAGCGGCTGGAGTATAAGCTGAAGTTCTATGATGTTTTCTTAGAGCACATCTCCCGGCTCAAGGCCGAGGGCAGGAGGATTGTGGTCTGCGGAGACGTTAATACTGCTCACAAAGAGATCGATCTGGCCCGGCCCAAGGCCAATGAAAAGATCTCAGGATTCTTGCCTGAGGAGAGAGCCTGGATAGACCGGCTGGTGGAAGGAGGCTTTGTGGATACATTTCGCATCCATCATGAGGGAAGCGAGAACTACTCCTGGTGGGATCTGAAGACACGGGCCCGGGAGAGAAATGTGGGCTGGAGGATCGACTACTTCTTCGTGAGCGCAAATCTGCGGGATTCTGTCTCCTCGGCGTTTATCCTTGCTGATATAACAGGCGCTGATCACTGTCCGGTGGGAATTGAGCTTGAGGTCTAACCAATTTTAAAAAACCAAGGAAAAAGGTTTTATCAGTAATCGAAGTAAGGATTCATATTATGAGGTTGGCCTGGCCGCCGCCCCGGCATCTGATCGCATCAGTTTTGATCTCGGTGGTAGCACTGGCTCTGGTCCATCTTTCTCCTTCATCCCTGCAGGATATTCTATCGCCTCTTGCCCTTATTCTCGTCTTCCTCATCCCTGGATATCTTGCCACACTAACCGTATTTCCAGGCAAGAGCGATCTGAGCGGAAAAGGGCGCGCATTTCTCTGCCTGGCTTCTTCGGCAATGCTTGCCGGCTTATTCAGCCTCATTCTGACGGTTACGCCGCGCGGGCTGCAAAGTGCCTCTCTGGCCACAATTCTCTCTCTTCTGGCCATATTCCTGGCGGCGGTAGCCTATGGCCGCTGGTCGAATCTGCCCCGCAAGAGAAGATTTCTTCTTTTGCCCAAGAGAGGGCTGGGATCGACCCGGCCCTTTCCCCGGGCGGCTTTGGCTATCCTCCTCTTGGCTGCCTGTTTTATTGCGGCCCTGGCTTTCGCCTTCGGACCGTATCAATTACCTTTCGTGGAGCCATCCGCAAACCTCGAGTCCACTGCATCCAAAGAAGCATTAACCACTCCATCTTCATCCTTTGAAGAAGAAAAGGTGCAAATAAAATCGTATCCCCCACAGGAAGAAGATATCCTTGTGGTCGATTTATCTCAAAATAATTCAAGCATTATAAATTCTACTGTTTCTAATGATATTGAAGATAAGAACGAGGCAGAAGTCTTCAGCATGGGCGGAGGCGGCGGTGGAGGCAGCAGCTCCTCGAGCAGCAGTCAAACAGTCACAAAAAAGCCGGCTTCCAGTAGTAAGGCAATGCAACCCGAAAAAAAGGTCAGCACATCTCCTACTGCAACAAATTTATCGAATACTAGTCTCACCAGCCAGAATAATCAGACACAAAATGGCAATCTGACGCTGACCGGTAATTTGACAGAGACTCCCAATCTGACGGAGAATCTGACAATTGATCAGGCCGCTTCTCCAGAGACAGAGCCGGAGGCAAATCCAGAACCCTTGCCATCATCAACCATAAATGATACCAATGAAACAAATGCAGTTAATGCAACGGTTGAGCAAGGTGTAATAACTGAACAAGGTGTAATGATGGGACAGGATTTATCAGAGCCGATGAGTGTGACTCCGCCTGATGCCAATGTCAATAGTACCGATAAAAGCAGTGAACTGACCTTAGCTGAGACTGCCGAGTCTTCAGCTATCTCTTCAGAGGAAGCCCCATCCCCAGAAAGCCCATCCATCGAGACCGATCTCTCTCGCGCCATTCGGCAATCCGAGATCGTTCTTGACAGATCAGAGGGAGAAGAATCCGACAATTCCAATCTGCCTCCTGTCCTAAAAGACCTGGTGTCGGACAGAGCCAGCCCCCAATTGCAGGGATCGGCCATCTTCTGGAAGGCAGAGGCCGCTGATGAAGAGGGCGATAAGATACTTTACAGGTTCTTCCTGGATGGCCGGGAAGTTCGCAAATGGTCCAAGATCAATAGCTGGAGCTGGTTAACCCAGGATTTGCCAGCGGGTGACTATCAGATCACCGTCCTGGCAATAGATGGCAATCATGCCGCTCAGGATTCCTTTGATAGCATAATTAACGCGAGCTTTACCTTAAGTCGCCCCAACCAGGCTCCCGTTCTGCAGCAACTCAAGCCGGACAAAGCCAGCCCGCAGGGAAAGGGCAGCATTATCACCTGGACGGCCAGTGCCAGTGATCCGGATAACGACCAAATCAATTTCAGGTTCATGAAGAACGATGAGCCGGCAAGCGACTGGTCAACGTCCAGCACCTGGGTCTGGGATACCTCCTCGGAAAAGCCGGGAGAATATAAGATCACCGTGCTGGCTAAAGACGGATTACATGCATCCAGGGATGCCTTCGACAGCTCACGGGAAGAGAAATTTGTTCTGACTTTGCCCAATAGCGTCCCGGAAGTAACGGAGCTAAAAGCTGACCGGCCCAGTCCCCAGACCGCAGGCAGCGCCATAACTTGGACTGCATCCACCGTTGATCCCGATGGCGACGCAATATCCTATAAGTTCCTGGTTAATGACAATGAAGCATCGCAATGGTCGCCGTCGAATTCCTGGATCTGGGATACATCATCCGCATCCCCCGGTGAGTATCGGATTAAGGTTCTGGCCAGGGACGGTAGGCATTCATCAGAGGAATCATTTGACAGCAGCAA
>JAQTYS010000301.1 GCA_028688175.1 Methanothrix sp.
TTTTAGAGGCCATGAGAAAGAGCGACGTTGGGAGAATCGCTTTCACCTCCACCTCCACAGTCTACGGCGAAGCTGCCAAGGTGCCCACACCCGAGGACTATGGACCGCTTCTGCCCATATCACTCTACGGTGCCTCCAAGCTAGCCTGCGAGGCTCTCATCTCCTCCTACTGCCATACTTTCGATATGCAGTCCTGGATCTACCGTTTTGCCAATATTGTGGGAGAGCGAGGAACGCACGGCGTCCTGGTGGATTTCATCAGAAAGTTGCGGGAAAATCCCAGAGAGCTGGAGATCCTGGGTTCAGGCAAGCAGAAGAAATCCTACCTGGAGGTCAGAGACTGCGTGCGTGCCATGCTGCATTGCATAGAGCACTCAGACGAGCAGGTCAACGTCTTCAACGTCGGCACCGAGGACTCGGTGGATGTAACACAGATCGCTGATATCGTGGCCGGGCAGATGGGCCTTTCTGATGTTTTGTATCGCTACACGGGCGGTGTGGATGGCCGGGGATGGAAGGGAGATGTCAAGGTTATGCAGCTCTCCATTGAGAAGATCAAAAAGCTGGGCTGGACGCCCCAGGGCGGCTCTGCTCAGGCGGTGGAGACGGCGGTCAAGGCGCTGCTGAAGGGAATTTAGCGATTGATTAATGAAAAAGGATAAGGAACAAAGAGGTAAGAAGCATAAAGAAGCGAGGATTGCTCCCTACTTTATGTTGCTCACCGCCCATTTCGTCTCTTTCCACCAGTCACCTTCCAGCAGTGTGGCATTGTAGCCCATGAGCCTCAGGCTGTAGAAGAGAGAGTAGGCTTGGGGTGTACCGTAGACGACGACCGTTCCCGACTTCTCCAGGCGGCGGTCGAAAAGATCCTCCAGCGTGCGGGCATCTTTAATCTTGTAATTTTCATAGAGCTTATCCAGGCTTAGACAGATCGATTCATTGCCCAGCCTGCTCTGACCGTATTCGAAAAAGTCCCGTGCATCCAAAACCCCGATATCAGATTGTTCCAGCATGCTCTCCAGGTTGTCGGGAGTCACCAAAAGCCAGGGCACAATGCGAACGGTGTAGTTGGATGGCAAGGGAGATGGTGCGTTTGTAGTGAATGCCAGGCCCGCAGCAAAAGCCGCATCTGCCCCCCCGTCCACAAGGCTCACATTCTCCTGCCCTAAATATTTGAGGGCCCAGAAGACGAAATAAGCACCTTCGTCGGAGTCGCCATAGACGAGCAGCCGGTCGCTCTCCTTGACTCCTGCTTGCTGCAGAGCCTCTTTGGCTGTAGACGGATCAAGAATTCCGTCTTTTTGCAAATTCTTCCAGTACAGATTTCTAGCCTGGGGAATGTGTCCGGCAAGGTAATCAGGCCCGGACCTCACATCCAAAATAACCTGATTGGCGGCAACCTGATCGCCATTGACGGATAGGGACGAGGGGTTGGTGATGAGACCGGGTTGTGAATATTCCTCTTGGATGGGGGCAACTTTTGCGGTGGCTGGCGTGATGCTTGTCTGTCCGTTTATCTGGACGGTCGTCTGACTATTGCCCTGTTGGCCGTTCATTTGAGCCCGCTCATAGGCATCCTTTTTGGCCAGCCAGCCATCCAGGTCGGTCCAATCCGGACAGGTAGGACAGAACTCGCCGGTCTCTGTGCCGGCCAATGCCGAGATCGTCAGAAAGCTCAGGAAAAAGATCGCCAGCAGGGAGATTATTGACGCTGCTGCCATCGCCTCTTGCAACCGAATAGATCGCGATATACTGCCATCCATAATTATAATCACTCCCATGGTATGCCATCCTGCCACTATTTCAGGCTTACTAACTGGAACAACCTATAGTTTGGGCACAAATTGACACAATCTCATATGCAAAACCTCAGCACGCATCTTTTCTCTCCCCGGCAGATCCTCTCCTCTCGCAGAAATCCGATCTCTTGGCCCTCGCCCTCTCGAACCTTCCCCTCATCAATCATGTCCTTTTCCCCGCAAAACTCGCTAGCCCAGACCGAGTTTTCCACCCGGCAGATGATATCGCTCACCCTTTCCGAAAGAGCCCCGCGACCTGACTTTATCATTATATCATGCCAGGGGCATCTCTTGACGATCACAGCCAGGCCATCCTCCCGCGGCTCTATCTCAAACTCGAATCCCTCCAGGGCCAATCGAGCAGAGAGCGCCTGCTCCAGACCTGCTAGGCCCCCAGGCAGATGCATCATGCCCTTGAGGGTTCGGGCCTGAATCTTGGGGAGAATCTTCCAGACAGCCTCGTCAAGTCGCAAAGCTTCCTCGAAGCCCAGCTTCTCCTCGACCTTCATGAACCACAGTCCGTCCACTGCCGTATAGGATCTCCGGAAGTACTCCGTCTTCTGCTCATCAGTCAAACGTGTCATGCTCTCTTCCTTGCTCCCGGCTTTCTCTGCTTCTCCCCCATCTTCTCTACTATCCTCTGCTTCTTCTGCAATGGCGCAGCCCCAGCCCCGGACTTTCGAACTGCCTTCAAGAGGGCCTTGCAAGACTGCATAGAAAGGAGGCATCTCTCTGCCTTCTCTCGCATCTCCTCGGAACTTGCATCGCCTGCCAGCTCCAGCTCCTCCGCCTGGGTTCGATAGATCTTTGAGGCTTTCTCGTAAGCCTTTAGCGCCTTCTTGCTGCACTCCTCTTTATCCGAAACCTCTGAAAAAGTGACATAGGCAAAGGCCAGATCTCTGAGAATATCGGCATGCTCCAAAGGTGCCGTCTCAGGTGTGTAATACTGCATGGCCTGCTCGCAGGCATCAATTGCTCTCTGGCAGTTGTCCGCTTTGTCCTCCATCTCAGCCAGAGTGATGAAGCTGTAGCCCAGATTCTTCAGGGCATCAGCGTGCTCTGCCGAACTTATCCTCTCATATATTACGATGGCACCCCTGCAGGCATCTATTGCCCGCCGACAGTTCTCCTGGCAATCCTCTACCTCGGCCAGAGCCGAGTAAGCCGCCCAGAGCAGGATCTGCGCCTCAGCATACTCCTCAGGGTAGCTGGACGCATCGTAGATCAGCAGAGCCTCGTGGCAAGCGGATATGGCCTTCTTGCAGTCTTCCGCTTTGGCCTGTGTCGAGATTTCATTGTCCGCCAGCATAATGGCAGTCATGGCCAGATCCTTGCAGCAGGAAGCAATCTGCAGAGGATGAGCGGCCATAGCCCGGTAAGAATGCAGCTTCTCCTCACAGGTCTTTAGAGCCAGAGCACAGTTCTCAGCCCGATATTCAATATCGGCTAAGGTTAGATAGGCCA
>JAQTYS010000050.1 GCA_028688175.1 Methanothrix sp.
TCGGCGATACTGTGCGCCGCATTCGTACCCTGGGGAGCACCGCCCTGGAGATGGCTTTGGTCGCCTCAGGACGGCTGGATGCCTTCGTAGATCTGCGTGGTATGATGCGGGTTGTGGATATCGCCGCGGGGAGACTCATACTGGAAGAAGCAGGCGGAATGGTGACAGACTCTGCAGGAGAAGCGTTACATCTGGACGGCAACATGTGGCAGAGAAGGGATTTGATCGGCTCGAACGGCCTCCAGCATGCACAGCTGCTCAAGCTCATAGGTGGTATCTCCCATTAAGATAGGCTTTGTATCTCGACAGCAGCAGGAATCGATTCATCTGGCACAGATGCTCATCAGCCAAATTGAGAGCGCTGATAAGGGCGTTACTATATTCGTGGATGAGGACCTGGCGCTAAAGCTGGGCAGGCAGGGCACATCTGTCGCGGAGATGGAACGCCAGAAGGTAGACTTCATAGTCTCTGTGGGAGGAGACGGGACGATTCTGCGCACCATTCACAAGATGGCAGATCCTGCACCTATTTTGGGCATAAACATGGGCACACTGGGCTTTTTGGTGGATGTGGAGCCAAGAGACGCCGTAGAGACGCTCTCCCGCCTGCTGGTGGGCTTTGATGTGGACGCCCGCTCCCGGCTCAAGCTGCTCCTCAACGGGGTATGCCTGCCCCGCGCCACCAATGAGATCGCCTTCATGACCGCCAGTCCTGCCAAGATGATCGAATTTGAGATCATCGTAGACGGCGCCCTCATGGAAGACTTTCGGGCGGACGGGGTGATCATCGCCACCTCTACCGGCTCCACTGCTTATGCCATGTCCGCCGGTGGCCCAATCGTTGATCCGCGGGTGGACGCCATTGTGCTGGTTCCCATGGCACCCTTCAAGCTCTCCAGCCGACCCTGGGTGATTCCTGGCGACAGCGTCATTGAGGTTTTGCTCAAGCTGCCGGACAAGGAAGCACTGGTGGTGGTGGACGGCCAGACCTCAACCACTATATCCTCCAAGGACACGGTGGTCATAAGCAAGGCCAAGACTCCAGCCAGGTTTGTGAAGGTGGGAAGAGAGGGATTTTACGCCAAGGTGAAAAGCAAGCTGACATGAGGCGGGTCTTCAGACGACTGATCCTTCGTTCGTGGCGCATGGCGTGACTTACGCCCATGTTGCTATGTCTAATTTCATGCCTTTGAATAGTATGGCCATCGGACTGGATTTTTCCGATACAAATGGCACCTTGACATTAAAACGCAACGATTCTCCCGCCGGGATTGTCTTCAACGTGTCATCTTCTTCACCGGAATAAACCCATCCGAACTGATCCATCAGGGCAAAGCTTGAACTATTGAATTCAGCGGTCTGGTTGGCGCTGTTGGTGATGCTTAAGTCCAGGTTCCAGTTACCCTGACGCCACCTCATTCCATTTGGCTCATAGGTTGCCCCGTAGAACCTGAGCGTTTCATTGCGACTTGTGGCTTTTGGCATTCCGGTCCAGTTTATGTAGAAGGGATCTGAATGAGTGGGCATGATTCTAAGACGATTTATGATGATATCTTTAGGGACATCGAAAAGGAGCATATCTCTAATCGATCCTTTATACCAGGCCTCGGTCGGAAATCCGTGCAGAGTAGATCTGTAGGGGCCGCTGTTGTCATTATATGTATTATTATCATTATCGATCAGCTCTATATCGTATATATCAGTATCATTGGCTGATATATCGACATATAATCCGTCGCCATATTCGTATTTCATGACGCCGTAAACTGTCGCATTGACTATTCCATTGCCGCCATACAGGGGAAAGGCCTGAGCGGAAGACATCAAGATTATTGCCAGAACAAATGCTATAGCCGCTCCAAATAGGCTTCGCCCTTGATTGACCTCTTTCATGTGGGGAATATTAAGGCCAATTTCTTAAATAGTATTGTATTGCTAATTTTTGAACTAATATGAAATCTTCCCTCCATGATTTTTGCGACCTCACCCGCGCAAGCTATACCCGAAAATGGGTTACGCTAAGCATATTGATTGGAATTGCCGCCGGATTAGGCTCGATAGTCTTCTTTTGGTCTTTAACGACAGCCACACAGCTCCTGCTCGGGTTTGTTGCGGGATATGTTCCTCCCACCTCTACGGGCGAGGGCGCGACTGTTTTTACCGGTGTGGCCAGACCATGGATTCTTCCCATCCTCACGGCTGCTGGGGGATTGCTAAGCGGGCTTATCGTCTTTCATTTTGCACCGGAGGCTGAAGGTCATGGGACTGATGCTGCGATAGATGCATTCCACAATAAAGGCGGCGCTATTCGCCGTCGGGTGCCGATTGTTAAAGCCGTGGCATCAGCCATTACCATTGGATCAGGCGGCAGTGCCGGAAGAGAAGGCCCCACCGCTCAAATTGCCGCGGGAATTGCCTCTGCCCTGGCAGATCTGTTCCATCTGTCTGATTCCGACCGGCGCATCGCCGTGGCCGCCGGGATTGGTGCCGGGATAGGTTCAATCTTCAAGGCACCCCTGGGTGGTGCCATCCTCAGCATGGAGGTCCTCTACCGACGTGATTTTGAGTATGAAGCCCTTCTGCCGTCTTTTATCGCATCGGTCGTGGGTTACAGCATATTCGCTTCCTGGAGTGGATGGGCGCCGGTGTTGGGAAGCGGCATAGTCCCGCCTTTTAGCAGAGCTTATGAGCTGATCTCTTACTCTTTGCTCGGCCTGGTCTGCGGACTGGTTGGCATAGTGTACGGACGCAGCTTTTACTACCTGAGAGACCTGTTTAAGAGCGCCGGAATTCCTAACTGGATAAAGCCCGCCATTGGTGGGCTCATGGTCGGCTTAATTGGCGTCTTCTTGCCACAAGTCCTGGGCACCAGCTATGGCTGGCTGCAGTTTGCCATTAATGGCGACTTCATCGCGCTGCCGGCAACGATTATGCTGGCGGTGGTAGTCTTTAAGATCCTGACTACTGGACTTACGATTGGGTCGGGGGGAAGCGGTGGTGTTTTCGCGCCCGGTTTGGTGATCGGCGGAATGGTGGGTGGCTCTCTTTGGAGTCTGCTCTCTGGCTTTCCGGCAATCACTCCCAGCTCTCCCTCGGCCTTTGTCATCGTGGGCATGATGGCCCTCTTCGGGGGCATAGCCAAAGTCCCACTGGCAGTTATCATCATGGTAAGCGAGATGACCATGGATTACACCCTCTTAATTCCCAGCATGCTGGCCTGCTCCATTGCCTACTTTGTTACTGGGGACAATTACATCTACGAGAAGCAGGTGAGCGTGAGGGCGCAGTCGCCTGCCCATCGACATGATTACTCTCTTATGCTCCTCAAGTCGCTCAAAGTGAGTGAGGCTATGGTCAGCAATGTACCGATTATCAGTCCCGGATCAACACTCGATGAAGTCGCGAGAATCCTGGAAAGATATGAGGTCCACGCCGTGCCGGTAGTAGATGGGAATAGGATGGTGGGGATAGTGGCAAAACAGGATGCTTTAAGATGTATCTGCCAAGATCAGTCGCCAGCCACGGTAACGGACATAATGAGCAGCAAGCTGATAGTAACCCATCCGGATGAATCCCTATTCGACGCCATGAATAAGATGATCGTAAATCACATCAGCCAACTACCGGTTGTGGAGAGAAATAATCCCAATCAGATACTTGGCTTGCTGGCTTTGGATGATGTGACCAGAATTCAATGCTCATGCTAATATTATTTTGACCAATTTGCCCTGACAGCTAAAACTTTTTGACTTCCTTTTCTACAGCTATCGCATCTTTCTCCAGGATAATCATATCTCTTTCAAACCGTTTAAATAAGAATACTTTGGCGAAGTCCGTCAAAACGAAGGCTACCATGGCATAAGCCCATACGAATAACGCTAGGCTCCAGCCAATAGGGGGTATGAGCAGGCCATAGACTGCGATAATTGTTGCCACTATCTGAGTGCCTAAAACTGCTGCCAGCAGTATATTGCTCGGCCTGTAGGACCAGAAATGGCCTTTTGTCCTGGTAATAAATATGAGAAAATGCCCGGCAACAGAGAGCTTGAGGTACATCATTGATTGGAGCACATCCTGGGTGAGGTGCAGAAGGGATATCCCAATAGAAAAAAATAAAAATGATGATATGGTACCTACCAGGCCCAGAAATGTGGCCATGCCCAGCACAGATGTCATATCCCAACGGCTGGGCTTTTGGGCATACATAGCTTTGTCATAGGCTATGGACATGATGGCAAAATCATTAAGCAAAGCCAGCAATACAATCATTATGGCCGTAACCGGATAAAAATTGAAGATGACTATTGATAGAGTGATGAAGAACAGCACTCGGATGGTCTCAGCTATGCGGTAAATGGCATAGCTGTTCATGCGCTGGAATATCTTGCGGCTCTCTTCGATGGCGTCGATGATGACGGACAGCCCAGGTCTGGTTAGAACTATGGCAGCCGCAGACTTGGCGGCATCGGTTGCTCCCGATACTGCAATTCCTGCGTCGGCTTTTTTCAAGGCCGGGGCATCGTTTACACCATCACCGGTCATGCCCACGATGTGGCCTCTGGCAGAAAGCAGCTCAACGATCTTAAATTTGTGCTCAGGAAATACTTGGGCAAAACCGTCTGCCTTTTCGATGATATCGGTGGCCTCTTCATCCGGTTTGTCTATGAAGTTAGATGCGGGAAGGATATTGGTTCCTAGACCTACCAGCCGAGCGATCTCTTTAGCTATGGCTACGTGGTCGCCAGTGACCATTTTTATGCGGACACCCAATGACTGAGCTGTTTTGATTGTCTGTGCAGAATCTTCTCTGGGCGGATCTTGAAGGGCAATTAGTCCCACATATCTCCAGGCGCCTTTGGAGTTCGTGCCGGCAACGCCCAGAGCCCGGTAGCCCTTCGTGGCGAATAACTTTACATTTTTGTCAACCGGGGCGTTCTCGGCGCCCTCTGCCACTAATGAGGATATCGCCTGAGGTGCACCTTTGGCTGCCATAAAGCGGCCTTGTGGCCCATCGATTTCGGCTTGTGTCCTCTTGGAAACTGGATCGAAGGGTTTGAACTTGTCCAACTTGTAGCTGCCTGATTCAATCTGCTCATCTTTGCTCTTCTTTATGATGGCGATATCTATGAGATCGCCGTTCTCCTCTCGAGAGGCTAAGGTGCCATAGAGCAGCACATCTTTCTTCGTGAAGCCCTCGAAGGGCACAACCTCTGCCACCGTAATAGCATTCTGGGTTATGGTGCCGGTCTTGTCTGAGCAGAGGACATCCACCCCGGCCATCTCTTCGATGGCTGCCAGCCTGCTTACAATGGCCTCCTTTTTAGCGAGCTGCATGGCACCTACTGCCATAGTCACAGATAGAACCGCCGGAAGAGCAGCTGGTATGGCAGCCACTATCAGCACCAGGGCGAACTGCAAAGTATGCAGAAAGCTTTCATGCCTCAGAGTGGCTACTATGAAAACCAGGGTAACCAGGGCTACGGCCAGAATGATCAGATAATCTCCAATCTTAACTACTGCTTTCTGAAAGTGGCTCTGGGTCCTTGCCAATTCTACCAGCTTGGCAGTGCGACCGAAGTAGGTATTCATTCCCGTTGCAAAGACCAGGGCAGTCATCTCTCCCTGACGAACTATTGATCCGGAGAACGCAACCTCCGAGACCTTTTTTTCCACGGGCAACGATTCTCCCGTCAGGGCGGATTCGTCTACCTGGAGGAAGTCGCCCTCAATAAGCTTGAGGTCAGCAGGAACAATCTCACCCAAACGGATTCTAACTAGATCACCTGGAACAAGCCTGCTAGCTGGAAGGGCATTCCATTTTCCGTCTCTAAGAACCCTGGCTGATGGAGCAAGCCTCTTCTTCAAGAGTTCAATGGCATTGTCTGCTTTATGCTCCTGCCAGAAGCCAACCACACCGTTCATGAGAAGAAGCAAGAAGATAATGGCGAAGTCGTCCCAGCGATTCAATTTTGCAGAAAGAATGGCAGCCGCCTCAATCATCCAGGGAATCGTCCCCCAGAAGTAGCCCAGAAATTTTATAAATGGATTGATTTTCTTCTCTATAATTTCATTTGGGCCGTACTGCTGGAGCCTTGCTTCTGCCTCTGATGCAGAAAGACCTCTCCCGCTCGATGAGAGGCTATCCATCAAATCGGAGACCGATTTCTTCTTGGCTTCATCGGCGCCGGTGATCGGGTTCATGGTCGTTTCCTTCTCCACAAACATGTAGTTTTAGTTCCAAGTTATATTGAATACTTTTGGTAAGTCGCTGCTATGCATAATGTGGGATTTTTAATCAGCGATGTCTTTCAACAGAATTAAATAGTTTTGACTATAATAATGATATTAAGAGGGCTGAAGAATGTTTGAAAAATTGGCAGATAGCTCGGGAAATGTAATTGGATATAGAGCAATTGGGACGATTAATGCATCTGATTACCTAAAGATGGAGCCTGAAGTCAAAGCTTTAGTAGAAAAGGAAGGAAACATACGCATGTTAATCGACCTGAGCGAATTTCAGTGGGAGAAGATGGAGGCCTGGTTGCAAGATCTGAAATTTGGATCAGAATTTCGTCATGAGATGCAAAAAATGGCAATAGTAGGTGATAAGACCTGGGAGAAATGGATGACATATTTGGCCAGACCTTTCTACGCCCGTGACGCCAAATTCTTCCACATTGCAGATATCGACAAGGCCTGGGCCTGGCTTCGAGAGTGATTGTTCTATGAAATTGAATGTTGGTTTTGTAGGTTTTGATGGTACCGAAAGCAAGAGGGCTATTCCTGCCATTCACCAGGTCAAGGAAGCAGAAGGAATTGATGGTGATATGAATGTGCTGCTTAGAAGCCCCCATGCCAGGGCCAAGAGCATGCTTAGCAAGTTCACGAGGATGTGTGATGTAAGAGCTTTCCTGACAGATGAAAGGGATAGAGCTGCCTGGGAGATGGTGGGGGCTAAGATAGAAGGCGGCTATGGCGATTTCTTTGAGGAATCTGACGCGGTCATCATTGGAACCCCGGAGGGGCAGGAGTTGCCATATGTCGAGGCCGGCATAACCCACGATTGCAGAATGGTGCTGATGGGAGGAGCCCAGAGAGGCGATATACTTAATGGTTTGGCTGAGAAGAATATCGATATAGCGGATAAAATTAAGGAAGATCTGGAAAGAGAGTTCTTCTTTGGACTGGAGAACTACGATCGATTTCTCAAGGCTTCTCCAAGACTCATCCAATGTACCAGCTGTAATACAACCTCTCTATGCAGAGCTGTACAGGCCGCAAGGCCGCTTGGACTAAAGGCCGTATTGGGCAACCTGGATCGCAGAAGCGGGGACCCGCAGAACATTGTCAAGATGTCTCCCAATGCAATCGAGTTCGGAGGTGGTGTGGGCCATCAGGGAAAAGATGCAGCGACGGTTTTCAAGGATGTGAAGTTCTCGATCAGGGCCAGCAAGGTTCCCATTACCATGCCGCATGTGCATCAATTGAATTTTATCTTCGAGGGAGATCAAGAGCCAGAGATGCTGCTCAAGCAGCTTGCCAAGACCAGGCGCGTTGTGATAATTCCTTATGATGATGAGGGAAGGAAGCACGAGTGGACTGGCGAGATCCTGGAGGCCTTTTCATCCGGCTTTGAAAGGCCGTTAAGCCCTGAGATCTTTGAGCTGCTCTTCTCTGATGCAATAATTCCCTTTAAGCTGGGCGATTTTACCATCATGCAGACGGTCATGCTTGTCGAGCAGATGTCCGTGCCTGTGCCAAATTACGCGGAAGCATACCTCATGTTCTGTGGATTTTCAGCAGACAGAGTTCATAGCTTTGTTGACAAGGCGCTGGGTGTAGTACACGGTGTGTGGCCGGATGGACTGGCCTGACCAAATTCCAATACCACCAAAATCAAGATGTCTATCTAGTATTCCGATAATTTGGTCTGCGCTGCCATGCACTTCTCGCCCGGAATCTCAACCGGATATAATCCCGTCAGGCATCCCATGCAAAGGTGCTCCTTAGGGATGCCCACCGCGTTCACCAGACCCTGGTGGCTCACGTATCCCAAGGAGTCGGCGTTGATCACAGCTTCTACACCAGCTACCGTCTTGTAGGCAGCTATGAGTTCCTCGCGGCTGGCCATATCGATGCCTAAATAGCAGGGAGCCAAGATGGGCGGGCTGCCTATGCGCACATGCACCTTTTCGGCGCCGGCCTTGCGGACCATGTCCACAATCCTGCGGCTGGTTGTGCCGCGCACAATTGAATCATCCACCAAGACCAGCTTATGACCCTCGATATTGGGCCGGATGGTATTCATCTTCAGGCGCACGGCGGTCTCTCGCATGCTCTGATCGGGCATGATGAAGGTCCTGCCGATGTAGCGGTTCTTCATCAGGCACTCCCGGTAGCTGATCCCCGAACACTGGTGATAGCCCACTGCCAGAGTAATTCCTGAGTCCGGGATGGGTGTAACCGTGTCTGCATTAGCCGGATGCTCGCGGGCTAAATTGGCTCCGATGTTCACCCGCACATCATAAATCAGGCGACCGTCCATGATGCTGTCCGGCCTGGCAAAATAGATATACTCGAATATGCAGTGCGCCTGATGGGGCATGCGGGCCAGCTGATACGATTTCATCTCGCCGTGCCTGATTACGATCAGCTCACCAGGCATGACATCGCGAATGAGCTTTCCATTAAGTGTATCTATAGCGGCACTCTCGGAGGCCACCATAATGCCGGAATCGATCTCGCCGATGCAAAGCGGCTTGATGCCCAGAGGATCGCGCACGGCTAGAACTGTGTCTCCCCAGAGGAAGACAAGCGAGTAGGAGCCCACGATCTTGCGCATCAGGGCGCGCACGGCTTCCTGTAGATCATAGCGCAATAGCTCTTTTACAAAAAGGTGAGCTATAACCTCGGTGTCCGATGTAGAATAGAATATGTCGCCTGACTGCTCCAAGTGCTCCCGAAGCTGGCAGGAATTCACCAGATTGCCGTTATGAGCTATGGCAATAGCTCCATCTTTGTATTTCACAAGCAAAGGCTGGCTGTTTTCTATGCATGACCTGCCGGATGTGGGATACCGAACATGACCGATGCCCACCTGGCCGCGCAGCAGGGCGATTTGGGCATCATCGAATACTTCTGAGACAAGGCCCATGCCCCGGTGGGTACGTATGGCCTTGCCGTCATGCACCGAGATGCCAGCCGCCTCCTGCCCCCGGTGCTGCAGGGCATAGAGGGCATAATAAATGGATTTGGCTACATTATTGCCCGTCTCATTGAAGGAAATCCCGACAACGCCGCAGGCATCGTGCAACTTTACGCCTCTAGTAATCCGCCTTTCTCATCCACTTGTGACTGCCCATGCGCAGTTTGGTTGAACTGCCAAAGCCGCAGTGGACACATACTTTTCTTTTGAAATTGAACGATATGCTGCCACAGCGTCTGCATCGGATATGCGAACTCTTGTGGCGCCTGCCCATAGAAGGAGTACCTTTCGTCATTTAAAGCACCTCATGGTGAAATATATACTACGTTATCTCCTCGCACGATTACAGTTCCAATCTTGCGTGCGACCGCCCCTTCTGCCACTTCTTCAGTTTTTTCGAGCACTAGGTTCATGTGTATATCATAACCCTGTAACTCTCCCCGAAAGACCCTTCCGTCCTTTAGCTTAACTATGACTGGTCCATTCAGTGATTCATTCAGAATATCAAGCGGTCTTTGACCCATTAAACTCTCTCCAGCATTGATAACCGCAAAAGGCTTCAAAATCCAAACGTGCTCGTTGCATATTTAAACCTATCGGGATATTCTCCCTCGCATGAAGATAAAATCCAGGCATCACCTCAAGGGGAGCGACGCTCGGAAGGTAATTGCGAAGATAGAGCCCTTACTAGAGGACACTTCTCGCCTGCGTCGCTCATCTCTGGAGATGGCGATAAGCGACGAGGGAGTGGATCTCATCTTCGTGGATGGACGACCTTTGATGATGATTGTGGAAGATCAGCCCTTCTTCACCGTTCTCGGTGCCATTGAACTTCGCCCCAAGAAGAGGCTGGTGGTAGTGGATGCGGGAGCCGTGCGCTTTGTGGTGAATGGAGCGGACATCATGAAGCCTGGCATCGTCTCCGCCGATGCGGAGATCGCAGTCGGCGACCTGGTAGTAATCGTAGAGGAGAGGTATCATAAGCCTCTGGCCATTGGCCGGGCATTGGTTGCGGGAACGGAAATGAAGGGCGAGGGAAAGGCGATCAAGTCGCTGCACCATGTGGGCGATGCAATCTGGAATGAGTTGGAGGAGTAAAGAAATGGAAGAAATCGGTGAGCTGATCGGCAAGGGATTTGGCGTCTGGCGCAGCAACCTTAACCTGTGTATTCCCTTTCTGCTCAGCATTATCCTCTCCATGATAATCTCCCTGCCTTTCCTGGCTGCCTTCTTTATGACCGCCATGCCCGTGGCCAGTTTGAATGCAACGGCGCTGCAAGATGAAGAAAATATGCAGGAGCTGATCGCTCAGATGCAGAGCTCTTTGGATAACCTTGAGATGGACAAGATCTGGCAGATTGCAGGACTCTTCTTAGTGCTGGTTGTAGTATTATCTTTGGTAAATGCATTCTTCACAGCCGGAGCCATAGGCATGGCCAGGCAGGCTCTGGATACAGGAAAATCTGATACAGGTAGCATGTGGTCCGCCGGAAAGATGCATTTCTTTAATATGTTCCTGGCAACCCTGCTGCTGGGGTTGCTGACACTGGTTGGTTTGATCTTCCTTTTGCCGGCACTGGCCCAAGGGACGACATCTTTGCAGGCGGATTCGCAGGCTATTGGCCTGGTGGCAGTGGGCCTGCTGCTATTCATCCTCTATGCCCTTGTCCTTTCTGTGGTCTTGGTCACCATGCCCTATGCCCTGGTGGTAGAGGAACTGGGTCCTATGCAGGCTGTTAAGGCATCAGTAAATTTTTTCCGGTACAACAAGTTCGACGTGGTAATTCTCTGGCTGGTAGTAGCTGCATTATCTTTGGGTCTGCAGATGATCAGCGGCGCATTTTCCCCGGGCGAGGAGGTAGGAGGTACTTCTCTCTCGCCGCTGAGCAGCCTGGTGAATTTGCTGGTCTTAGCGCCACTATCCAATCTCTGGTGGACAAGGCTTTATATGAACAGAAAAGGAATGCTAAGAGTCGATGAGGTGAAGGACCCGTGGTGAATTTTCCAAATTATGCAGAGCTTATTTTGCGCTTTCGGCAGTATACGCTGATGCAACAGGCGGCTATTGCCGGTGTTATGGTTCTACTGATTTATGTCCCTTATTCTTACTTTTTGTTGAAATTAAATATCGTAGAATCGATCAGCATGGCGATATATTCTGCCATCTTGTTCATAGTGGTGTATTATCTAACCTCCTCAATTATTACCAAGAAAAGCCAGCAGTTGGCAAAGCAATCTGTGGGGCCCAAGAAGGGACTTCGTAAATAGGTAAAAGTATAAGTCTGCAGCTCGCACACAATATACTTCTACGAGGGTATTGTTGATGGAGCTAAAGATTGTCGACATGAAAATTCCTGAGGGAGCGAATCTGATTCTCGGGCAAAGTCACTTTATCAAAACGGCTGAGGATATCTATGAGGTCATGGCGGGCAGCATCCCATTCGCGAAGTTCGCCGTCGCTTTTTCCGAGGCCAGCGGCGACTGCCTGGTGCGCACGGAGGGCAACGACGAAAGCCTCATCGAGGCGGCCAGAGGCAATTCTCTGGCCCTTGCCTGCGGGCATACCTTCGTGGTGCTGATTAAAGGGGCTTTTCCCATAAATGTGCTCAACGCCGTCAAAGCCGTGCAGGAGGTCTGCGGCATATTCTGTGCAACAGCCAATCCCTTGCAGGTGGTCGTAGCCGAGACCGAGCAGGGACGGGGAATTATGGGTGTCATCGATGGCTTCTCTCCCCTTGGGGCGGAGACACCGGCCCAGGTAGAGGATAGACGCAAGCTGCTGCGGAGGTTTGGATATAAACTTTGATCTGGCAGTTAAAAACGGCCGGGTCTTTACAGCCCATGGGCAGATGAGCATAGACATCTGGGTCAAAGATGGACGAATTGCGGCCATGGGTGGAGACCACCGAGCCGAGGAAAGAATCGATGCGAGAGGCATGCTGGTCTTGCCTGGTGCTATCGATGCCCATGTGCACTTTCGTGATCCTGGGCCCAATTACAAAGAGGACTGGGCCAGCGGTTCGGGGGCAGCTGTCGCGGGAGGTGTGACCACGGTAATCGACCAGCCCAATACCTCTCCTCGCACAATTGATGCCCAAACCTTTGCAGAGAAGCTGGATATTGCCAGCCATCGCTCTCGGGCGGACTTCTGCCTTAATGGGGGACCGGGAAATATCGATGAGCTGGCGGCAGCCGGGGCGGCGGCTATAGGCGAGATCTTCTCCTATGAGCACAGCGACGAGCAGCTTCAAAAAATCCTTGGGCAGGCGGAGCAGGCAGGAATACTGGCCACCCTTCATGCCGAGGACGGATTGATCATAAAAGAGAAGACTGCATCACTCTTGAGCAGGCATGACGCAGAGGTCTATTCTCAGGCACGGCCTGCGGCTGCGGAAGCGGTGGCAATAGATAAGTGCCTGGGTTGGGCCACCAGCCATCTGCACATCTGCCACCTCAGCTCGGCCCAGGGTCTGGAAAGGGTCGCTAGGGCAAAGAAAGACGGCAAGAAGGTGACCAGTGAGGCGACACCTCATCACCTTTTGCTCAACATCAAGGATTACAAAAAGCAAGGCTCCTATCTGAAGATGAATCCGCCCTTGAGACTCCAGGCGGACAACGATGCCCTCTGGCAGGGCCTTCGCTGCGGCACTATCGATATCCTGGCCTCGGATCATGCGCCGCACCTGCCTGAAGAGAAGAAGGAGGACATCTGGGAAGCGCCGGCTGGGGTGCCGGGCGTGGAGACCATGCTGCCCATGATGCTTATGGCGGTGAAAAGAAACCTGATCAGCCTGGGGAGGCTGGTGGATGCCGTGGCCTGCAGGCCCGCTCGCATCTTCGGCCTTGTCGGCAAAGGCAGCATTGAGGCTGGCAAGGATGCCGATCTGGTGATTGTCGATACCAAGTCCATCTCGCAGATAAATGCCAATCGGCTGCACAGCCGGGCGGATTGGACACCTTTTCAGGGAAGAGATGCCATCTTTCCCCAAATGACTTTGATTCGGGGCAATGTGGTCTACGACGGAGAAGTCTCTGCCTCTCCGGGATACGGCCGCTTTTTAGGAAAGCCGAGGATAAAGCAAAAGGTTTTATGATAGCAATGACATTATTTTGATCATGAAATCTGATTCCTCAGGTAGCAGCGATCTGGAACGTGTGATCGGCAGGGCGGCAGTCGAGGCTGCCAGG
>JAQTYS010000051.1 GCA_028688175.1 Methanothrix sp.
AGCCGGTGATCCTTTGCACAGTCAAATATCCAATATATCCGCAGTCAAGTTCGGCAGATACGGAGGCCTCTTTGTCCCCGAGACGCTGGTAACGCCCCTGGCTGAGCTGGCGCAATCTTACCAGAGCCTCATGAAGAGCAATGATTTCCAGGAGGAGCTTAGCCAAGCTCTCCGAAACTTTGCCGGTAGGCCGACATCCCTCTACCATGCGAAAAACCTCAGCAAAAAGCTCGGTCGCAAGGTCTACCTGAAGAGAGAGGATCTCGTTCATGGCGGGGCGCACAAGCTCAACAATACCCTGGGCCAGGCACTGGTGGCCAAGAAGATGGGCAAGACCCGCCTCATCGCCGAGACGGGCGCCGGCCAGCACGGCGTGGCCACGGCCATCGTGGGAGCCAATCTGGGATTTGAGACCCAGATATACATGGGCGAGGTGGACATCGAAAGGCAGAAGATGAATGTCTATCGCATGCAGCTCATGGGTGCCGAGGTCATACCGGTGCGCTCCGGGTCTCGGACCCTCAAAGACGCCATCAACGAGGCGATGCGAGATTGGGCTTCGAGTTTTGATCATACCCATTATCTCTTGGGCACGGCAGCGGGCGCACATCCCTTTCCCAGCATGGTGCGCGACTTTCAGAGCGTCATAGGCAAAGAGGCCCGCCGGCAGATAATGCAGGCTGAGGGCCGGCTGCCCGATAGCATTACCGCCTGCGTGGGTGGAGGCAGCAATGCCATGGGAATATTCGCTCCTTTCCTGGAAGATGAGGAGGTGCGCCTTCTGGCAGTGGAAGCAGGCGGACGGGGCCTAGGCAAGACGGATAAGATTGCCGATCATGGAGCCAGCCTGGGCTACGGCACAGACGGCGTTTTGCACGGCGCTCTCACCAAGATTCTGCAAGACCCCTACGGCCAGATTCTTGAATCCTATTCCGTGGCGGCGGGCCTGGACTATCCAGGCGTGGGCCCGGAGCTGGCCTTCCTGGCGGAAAAAGGGCGTGTTCTGACCAAGATCGCCGATGATAAGACGGCCATGCATGGTTTTCATGCCCTGTCCAAACTAGAAGGTATCATCCCGGCTCTGGAGTCGGCCCATGCGGTTGGCTATGCCCTGCAAGAGCCAGAGGGCCTGGGTGATTTGGCAGTCATCAACATATCCGGACGAGGCGACAAAGACCTGGCAACGGTGATAGATTATGAAAATATCTGAGGCATTTGAAAGGGCTCCCTTGCTCATTGTGTACATCTGTGCAGGGGACCCGACACCCGCAGCAACGCCAGACCTGGTGCGACGGCTGGCAGCAGCCGGAGCGGATATCATTGAGCTGGGGCTGCCCCACTCCGACCCAATTGCAGACGGCCCCACCATTCAGGCGGCGGCGCAAAGGGCTATTGCCGCCGGAATGAACACCGATGTCTACTTCCAGGTGGCAGCAGAGGCAGACGTTGCCGTACCCAAGGTATTCATGGGCTACTACAATATGATCTATGCCCGCGGCCTGGACAAGTTTGCCCAGGACTGCGAGCGCGCCGGCATTACGGGCATGATTGTGCCGGATCTTCCTCCCGAGGAAGCAGGACCACTTCGGCAGGCCTGCGTGGGGGCGGGCGTGGATCTGATCTTCCTGGCTGCGCCCAATACCCCTGCGAATCGTCTGAAGATGATCGAAGAAGAGACTGCGGGCTTTCTTTATCTGGTAGCCCGCACGGGCGTGACTGGCGCGAGAAGCGATGTCCTGCAGAGCACGCGCGATCTCATCGCTCGCGTTCCGGGTGATAAGCCCAAAGCGGTGGGATTTGGCATCTCTACACCAGCCCAGGCGGCGGAGGTTATCGCCGCAGGAGCAGACGGGGCCATTGTGGGTTCGGTTTGCGTGGACCTGATTGCACGAGGTGAGATAGAGCGGCTGGAGCAATTGATCCGCGATATGAAAGCTGCGATAGCGGCTGCCGCGGCAGCTAGGAGCAAAGATCCAATAATAATCTAGGAGAGGATCATCTCACTATGGAAGCAGAACAGAGAAAATTTGTAGAAAAGACTAGGGTGAATCTGGAGAGCGGCTGCAATGTGACCATTGTGGCCTTTGGCGATTCCATCACCGCCGGCTACTGCGTGCGGCGCGGCTTTCCCTCCTTTTGGAAGGAATTGCTGGCGGAAAAGTATCCCGAGGCTGTAGTGGAGATGATCAACTCCGGAACCTGCGGAGACACCAGCATGGATGGCCTGGCCCGGCTGGACTGGGCAGTCCTCTCCTATGAACCTGACCTGATTACTATCAATTTCGGCATCAACGACTGCGCGTTGGGTCTGGATTTGGAGGAGTTCGAGATGAACTTCGTGGAGATGGTGCGCGCCATCCGTGCCGGCCCCAACTCGGAGATACTGCTGCTCTCCTCCCAGCCCCTGGAGATGCCGCCCTATGACAGAATGGTCTTGGACTACTATCAAGCGGTGCATAGAGTGGCTAAGGAGATGGATGTGGGTTTTGTTAACGTCTATGGGGCCTGGATGAAGAAAGTTAACGCGGGCACGCCCCTGGGCAGCATGATACTATCAGGCCTGGACCATCCCAATGAGGCAGGCTACAGGGTCATAGCTGAAGAGCTGATGAGGTTATTCTGATATTTATAAAGTTTTAAAAAAATATGATTTAAAAATCAAACAAGCTTACCTGTAACTCGGCTTGCGGTTCTTTGCATCTGCAAATGGATTTGTATCGTTCTCAGCGGAAGTTTCGTTTCCAAGCGTCTCGTTGAGAAGAGTATCATTTCCCAGCGTCTCATTGCTGAGCGTTGCATTCGTGCTCTCGTTTATCTGGGAAGCATTGATCGACGCATTTGCTGCGGCCTGATCCTCTGCATAAGCAAAACCCAAGACGGAAACTGCTGCTAATAAAATCATTGATGCTACTGCGAAGAGTTTCTTCATTTTTACACCCACTCTATTCTTTGTTTACTCCGTTTTTCCCCCTCATCCACCGCGCCAAAATATAAATTTTGCGATCATATTTGCGGCAAAAGATGTATAAGTCCATAGTGTAAAAGTCACAAGGAAAAACCAGTCGGCAATTTCCAATCCGGTGGGGCAGGACAACTATGAAGCGGCAATATCTTACAGTGATAGCTATACTATCATTATATGCTACGTTTTTTTGCGGAGCAGGGGCAGAGAATAACAGCACGCTCTCTCTGGAAGGAGCGGCAATAAACGATAGCGGTTTTCGTCCCAATATCGACGGATTCAGCTTTCAAAACTATGGCGATGATCCAGTGACCGTTGACCTCACCGCGACGGAGCTGCAGCGCATGTTCGGAGACAAGGTATGCGCCAGCACTGCCGACGGCAAGTGCACGCTCACCTATCCTGCCGAGCGATGGATGAACCAGGCCATCTCTGCCATGAAGAACGGGCACTGTGAAGGCATCGCGGTCCTATCCAGCCTTATGTATTACAACGAGACAAACCCCGGCATCTTTGGTGGCAGCAGCGTTATTGATCTCTCGCTACAAGATGTCTTGCTGCAGCGAGAGATTGGATATTGGTGGGCCACCCAGGTCACAAGGCCCGGAGGGTCCAAGAAGGTTCTGGATTCCCCCCAGGCTGTGCTGGACACACTGGCCGCTGCTTTTGGCAATGGGCCAGGGTCCGGCGAGTGGTGGGTCATGGGCATCTATCTGCCCGATGGCAGCGGCGGGCATGCTATCACGCCTTATGCTGTGGAGGATCTGGGCAACGGCACGGCCCGCATTCTGGTATATGATAATAACTGGCCCAAGGATAGCAGATTCATCGAGGTGGATACGATCAACAACTCCTGGCGCTACCTGGCATCAGCCAGTCCGGATGAGCCAAACAGCCTCTATTCCGGTAACGCCAGCACCAGGAATCTGGAGATCGTCTCCCTCTCATCAAGGCTGGGGCTGCAAGAATGCGATTTCTGCGATGAGAAAAGTGCAGCAAGCAGCAGTGCCGGCCAGGGGGCCGGGCAAGGCACGAAAAGCATCCAAATCTGGCAGAGCGGCAAGGCTCGCGCCCTGGTAACAGATGAAAACGGCCAGAGAGCAGGCACCCTGGAATCCGGACAGCTCGTAAATGAGATCCCAGGAGCTGAGATTCGCAATCTCAAATTTGGACTGCCAGACATGGGCAGTTCCTATCCGCCAGTCATCTTGCTTCCCCTGGCTCTGATAAATGACTCTCATCTGGCCATTGATATCAACAGCACCGCCAATGGCAGCCAGAAGAATCAGGCGGATACGACCATCATTGCCCCAGGATTTGCCCTGGCCTCCTCAGTCCCTAATCTGGGGCAGGGTCAGAATCAGAGCATGGATCTCTTCTCGGAGGGAGAATCCTATAATGTCAGCCTTAGCGCCAACCGGCAGCTGTCTCCCACCATCTCCATTGATACCAATTATCAGAGAATCATCCTCAGCGGCCTGATGATTGATCCATCCGGCAGGATCAATATCTCCATGGACCCGGATCTGGGTGCATTTTGCATGAGCACTCTGGGCAATCTAAAGCCGGGCACTCTGCAGCTTCTCATGACATCTCTGGACCCGGCGAGCGGGGCATCGTCCACATTCAAGAGTCTCGATCTGATGCTGCGGCCCGATGATAACGTTTCCATGGACTTTGCCGGAGACTTTGGCGAAGCGGGTTCGCCCTCCCTTGCCGTCTCTCGCAAGAACGGCGGAAAGCAAGAGATGTCGCTGCAGACTATTTCCAGAAATGTGCCTGCACAGATTCCCACCGATCTGACAAAGGATATGCCGAAGATCGCTGATGCCAATAATTTGACCAGCTCCAATAATATGACCTCGTCCAAGGCTCCAGGATCAATCCAGTCATCCGGGGGCGATATGAGCGGCAGCGGCATGAGCACCCCAAGCATCCCCAGCTCGACTGGCATGCCAAGCATGGGGACGCCCACGTTCCCGTAAAGAGAAATGAGTCTATCGAGGGGCGAGCACTGCTGTAGGAAGAGAGCAGAAATGTGCTCGCTGCCTCCAGCTTGCCGGCTGCAGCTCTCAATGACGAGCGGTCGCAGATAATAGTGTCACATGAGAGTTAACTGCGATATTTTTAATTTTAAAAAAGGACTTGGATTCATGTCTCTTTGTCATTCCAAATTCCAGAATCCAACTGTTTTTGAAGTTGTTCACATCTTTCGATAGACAAACCGCCTTTGGCTCTTATCTCGCACAGGAGCTTTTGAATATCGGTCATATGGTATCAATCACCCAAAAGTACCTATCTTGCGGGATTATATTTAGTTAGTTGAGGTAAAATATGACTGTAGATGAGCCTTTTCTCAAGTGATATGAACATTGATTATTTCATTTGGCAACGGTTTGATTTCTCTTATAGAAAAGCAGGCAGAAGACCCGCTCCCTTCAAGGGGCGGGATGAATGCCGTACCTACTGCTATTGAACTTGAAGCGAAATAGATATCTAGTTAGGGGTCCATAAATATTTTGATGGAGCTGGGATAGGGATGAAGACTGCCTGCAAGTTTCGGATGTACCCTAACAAGATCGGTTCCATCAGGATCTTCAAGCACTGTGCGAATCATCAAAGCAAGTTAAATCGATGACGTAGGAAGCCCTGCCCCTCCAGTGGCATGGGAGGAAGTCACCTTGAGAAAAGAGGAATTCTTGAAACAGTTCGAAGGCATCGTGCTCCCAGAGGCGTTTGATCAATGTCTTCTGGATCACGCTGCTGAGATGTTTGGAAAATGGGGCAAAAGCACTCATATGAGCGAAAGAGAGCATCTATTCGAGACCTATGGTCTGGCTTCTAAACCGGACGATGGCCAGGAGGTGGAAATACAGAAAACTGCCCTTCGCTTTGTATGCACCAGGATTATGGATGCAAACTTCAGCCGAAAGGATGCAGCAGACCTGATCCGCAATTTTAATAAGATCAAATATCCCGGCTACGAGTGGGTAGAGTAAGGCAATCGTGAGCCAGAGTAGCCCGGCTTCAATGCCTATGCCTAGCTTGTCTGCTCGGCATATGATTGATGTGGCCACAGGCTAATAATACAGTTTCAGGTAGATGTGAAATCCCAGGATAAAGGATACCACCCAAAGGCCTGCCGCCGCCTGCATAGCCCGCTTGGGAGCGAGCCGGGCCCTTAAACGCCCCAGATAGACCAGGTTGATGTAGATCCAGAGCAGTACCACTACCAGACCCAGGCCGTGGTGTAGCAAGACCTCGGCCTGAAAGAGACCATTGGGCCGGCCTGGCTCCAGGATTGTGCCCATGACTGGAGACATCAGCGCCAGGATGGCTAGGATCTGGGCTGCGACCGCCAGGCGGAGGACGAGGCAGTGCCTCTGGAATCTTTTCTTTTTGGCCAGGAAGACGGCAGCACCAAGTGCTGGCGCGAGGATCAATTGCAGGGCGAGATTCAACGAGACTGTAGTCTGATAATCCAGTAGCATCCTCTACTCTTTGATCTTCTTCATCAGCCAGGACATGTTCTGCCCCAGAGTTCTCATGATCTGTATTGCCTCCTCATCCTTTTCCACATCCTTTTCATGCAGGCCCAGGCCGATATTCCAGTAACTCGAACCGGCAATAATCATCTGGTTGATGAGGAAGAAATGGTTTATGGAGTCGAAGACGTGAATTGCTCCCGCCCGGCGCACGGCCACCACCGCCGCACCCACCTTGCGTTTGAACATATCTTCGTTGGCCTTTGCCACAAATCCGGATCTGTCTATGAGGGCCTTCAGTTCGGGCGTGAGATCGGCGAAGTAGGTGGGCGATGCCAGAATAATTCCATCCGCTTCACTCATCTTCTTGATGCATTCGTTTACGATATCTTTATTCATGGCGCACTTGCCATTCTTCTTCTCAAAGCATTTGTTGCAGGCAATGCAACCGGAAATGGGCCCTTTCAAATGCACCAGCTCCGTTTCTATTCCTTGATCATTCAGCTCTTTGAGAACAACGCCCAATAACGTGGCGGTATTGCCGTCCTTGCGAGGACTGCCGTTGAATGCTACTACCTTCATGATTCTTCCCTCAGTCTTTCCTAAATCACAATTCAGATCTCAATCAGACGGTACTCTTTATTTCCTAGGCCAATCTCAGCCCCGTAGTCCAGCTGAATATTTCCTAGAGTGCTCTCCCAGACGCCCAGGAACTTATCCTTTCCCGGTTCATGATTCATCTGCAAGAGCGAGTTTGCCAGGCCCATCTGCCGGTTCACCAAATCGCAGCTGGCCTGATCTATGGCCACCGGATCGCGCGAGGCCAATATGCCGATGTCTGAGACAATAGGAGCATCGCTCCAGGGCACACAGTCGCAGTCAGGGGTAATATTGAGCAGGAAGTTGAAGAACCCGACCCTGTTTTCCTTTCCCTTTATCGCACCATAGGCATACTCCGTCATCCTCTCCATGAAGGGCGGCACCTCCACAAACCAGTTGAAATCCAGGCAGTGGGTCGGGCAAACGCGCAGGCATTTGCCGCAGCCTGTACACCGATCGTAGTTAATCGCCGAGATCCTCTTCTCCACCGTGATGGCCCGCTGTGGGCAGCCATCCATGCAGGATCGACATCCACTACATAGATCGGAGTTAAAAATGGGCTTGGCACTGTGTTGCTCTGCCTTGCCAAGTGCTGGAGCGCAGCCCATGCCCAGATTTTTTATGGCGCCCCCAAAGCCAGCCGGAAGATGGGCCTTGAAGTGGGATACTACGATCATGCTATTAGCAGAGGCGATCTCTCCGGCGATCATAACACGGCGAAAATGTTTCCTATCAATTGCAACCTCCCGGAAGTTGTCTCCTTGCAGGCCATCGGCAATAACGACCGACGCTCCGGCCACAGCCGGGACGAAGCCGTGCTCGGCTGCCGTTTGCAGATGATCGACTGCATTGGCGCGACTTCCACCATAAAGTGTATTTGTATCGGTATAAAACGGCTTTGCGCCCAGGGCCCGGATCTTCTCTGCGATGGGTCGGACCAGGACCGGATTTACATAAGAGTCGTTTCCCGTCTCCCCGAAATGGATCTTAATAGCGGTAAGGTCGCCTTTTTGTACCACTTCATCCAGACCTGCGGCATCAAATAGGCCTCTGATCCTGTTTTGCTTGTTGTCTTGAAAGCTTCTTGCCCTGATCCCGGCAAAATAGACGGTGCTTTTCATTCTTGCCCACCTCCAGATAGCTGATAGTGTGCTCTCCTTAGTTAATAAATGAATTTGATGTCTGGCGAAAAGCTATATGCCAATAGTGATCCTTATTATGTAGAATCTTTGAGGAGTGGAATTGCAGATGACAGGAAAAAACTATGAAGCTTGGGATGTCAAAGAGTCCGATTACCCCGCAGATGGCCCAATGGAGGAGAGACTCAAGTTCCTTTTGCGCTATGCAATTTTAGCTCCCTCCGGCCCCAATACCCAGCCCTGGAAGTTTGCCATTCATGACAGCGGCATATCCGTTTTTGCCGATATAAATCGAGCCTTGCCTTTTGTCGATCCCAGCAACCGCACCCTCTTCATGAGCGTAGGCTGCGCCATCGCCAACCTGGCCGTCGCCGCAAAGCATTTCGGATTTGCGCCGAGCATCAGTTACTTCCCAGATGGACAGGAGAGCGATCTGGTGGCATCGGTGCAACTTTCCCCCGGTCAAAAGCCCATGGATGGGCAGGATGATCTCTTTCCTCAGATACAAAGAAGGCACACTACCAAAGACCGATATGAAAATGCCACAATCGCAAACCACCTATTGAAGGAGATGGAGAGAAATATAAATCTCCCTGGCCTTTATCTCACTTACCTGGCCGATGAGGATGCCAAGAATAGGATGGCCGATCTGGTCTCTCGCGCCCATCAGATTCAACTGGCCAAGAAGGAATTTCGCCAAAATTTAGGTGAGTGGCTGCGCAGTAACTGGACGGCTGAGCCGGACGGCATGCCCCTTTATACTTTCGGAGTGCCCGATGTCATATCTTTGGGATTTCCCGCTGCCTTCAAGGAGTTTGATCTCTCGAGACCGGTCATTTACCGGGACTCGGGCCTCATCCATGACTGCTCCACTCTTGCCGTGATCACATCCGACCAGGATGATAAGCAGACCTGGACGATGTGCGGCTTCGTCCTGGAAAATCTGCTGCTTCGAGCAACCTCTTACGACATAAGAGCATCTTTCTTCAGCCAGCCCATTGGCGTTTCGCTCCTCCGAGAAGAGCTGAAGAAGCAGGTCAACCGCGGCCATCCCCAGCTTATCTTCAGCTTAGGGATGGCAAAGCCCATGCGCCCCAGCCCGAGAAGGCCAATAGAAGATGTGATTGTTCGCCATTAACTTGAATTGGCTGTGATTTGACTATAACCCTGGCTGCATAGTAAGGCTCTCGGGAAGCGTGAAGTATACGGTGCAGCCATTGTTCACAGACGATTCTATCCACATTCTTCCCCCATGAAACTCAATAATCCTCCGAGAGAGAGCCAGTCCTGCATGGGAATTTTCCGCATCACTCCCACGGTAAAATAGGCTGAATATATCTTTCTGCGATATCGGGTCTATGCCCATGCCGTTATCTTTGACAAAGAAGACGATCTCGCCCTCTTTTACCAGATATCCAAATTCTATCTGTCGCGGACGGATATTACCCGCATACCTGATACAATTCTCGATTAGATTCACCAGGACATCCACAATCCTGGCCCGATCCACGTTCACCATGGGAAAATCATTTGCTACGATGACCCTAGCTTCACTGGCGCTGATCTTATCTGCCGTCAGACTCAAGGCTTCCTGAACAATTTCGCCATAGGAAACCATTTCTCTCTTATTGGATAGCTTGCCAATGCTCGATACATCCAGGGCCCTGACCAAAAGGGCTTCCATTCTCTCAACAGCGTCTCCGATCAGACCCAGATCGATTTCAATCCTCTGTCTGCCGCCGGAAGCAATATCCTTCTTGAGATAGCCTAAAAATCCTTTGATGGTCACCAGCGGCAAAATGAGGTCATGAGAGATGGCAAAGACCAGTTGTTCAATTTCATCATACCTCTCCTTCAATTCTATGGTCCTCTCTTGAACCTTCTTCTCCAGATTGCTCTGGGCTAAGAGAAGCTCTTCCTCAGATTTTTTCCGTTCGATGGCATAGCTGATGGAACGGCGAAGCAATTTATCGTCCACTTCTCCTTTCACCAGATAGTCTCCTGCACCTTCCCTAACCGCCTTCACTGCCATTTCTCTATCGCATAGGCCGGTCAATATCAATATGGGAATTTTTGGCTTCTTTTTATAAATGTTAAAGAACGTATCCATTCCGAAACTATCAGGCAGGTTTAAGTCCAGAAGCACGGCGTCCACATCATCTGTGCTCAGGAATTGCAGCCCCGAAGAAAGATCATTTTTCATTGTCAGGTCATACATTGTGGAGGAAGCTTCATTTTCTTTATGGCGCGAAGCATTCTTTAAATACTCCTTGATGAGCCTCGCATCTAACTCATTATCCTCAATTAGAAGAACTTTAATGATATCCTTGTTCACCTATCTCATCTCTCCGTGGGAAGCTGGCTATTAATCATTGTCTTCCAACTGCAGTAATTCTCGTTTTGACTTGAATGTTTCATTTTCAAACAGTCATGAGTTATTGTGGCTTTCATATTCGAAGATCTACGGTATATAGTTTTGCGTATACGAGTTCCACATCTTCGTATGTCATTATACTCAAATCCAAAACAAAAGAGTTAAAAGGAGAAAAATCAAACTGTCTTAAGATATAAGGTAATAACCATGAAGATATATGCTGTTTTAGGTAATACTATTTAAGGTTCTGATACACAGAACACCATGCGATTTACCATTGGCAAAGATATCGTGCAGCCGGTACTGGGTTGAACGTGCAAAGTTGTATGCCTCAGGAAAAAGAAGATGATAGAGAGCTATTCAACTTTCTTGAACATGGCTCCCCTAACGCCGCATACCGGGCACTTCTCCGGGGCCTCGCGCTCTACGGTCATGCCGCATACCGGGCAGACGAAGTAGGGATAGCTCTCCTTCTTGGCATCCAGATTCTCCAGCATATCATGATAGAGCCGGGCGTGGTACTCCTCCACGGAATTGGCAAAATTGAAGCTTCGTTCTGCGTCCCTGGCGCCCTCGGCTTTTGCGGCGGCAATCATCTCCGGATACATCTCCTTGAACTCGTGCGTTTCGCCTGCTATCGCCTCGCGCAGGTTCTCCTTGCTGGTCTTGATGGCCTTGAGGGCGCGCAGGTGGTTGGCGGCATGCACCGCTTCAGCCTCAGCAGCAGCCCGAAAGAGCTTGGCAGCCTGAGCAAAGCCCTCTTTATCGGCCTGGGCGGCAAAAGCGGTGTACTTCCTGTTCGCCTGCGACTCTCCTGCAAATGCCTCCAACAAGAAATCTTCGGTCTTGGTCAATTTCATCACTCCTACCATTTTTTAGCTGTACTACTCGGCTTAGCTTGGAGGGCAAATAAATTAAGACTTTTGTCTGTCATCTATAAATCCTCCGAGAGCTGAACGCAGTCAACAAATGAGCGAGAGAATCATAGAGGTCAAGGATCTCGAATACAAATACGGCGACTTTAAAGCCGTGGACGGCGTCAGCTTCTTCGTGCGGGAGGGAGAGATCTTCTCCTTCCTGGGGCCTAATGGGGCAGGAAAGAGCACGGTCATCAATATTCTTACCACCCTTCTGCCTGTGCAAAAGGGCAGCGTCGTCATTGCCGGATACGACCTGGCCAAAGAGCCGGTGCAGGTGCGCCGCTCCATAGGCATCGTCTTTCAGGATGAGACACTGGACCGCGACCTCACCGTCTGGGAGACCCTGGAGCTGCACGGCCGCATCTATTCCATGCCCAAAGCAGAGCGAAAAGAGAGAATTGATGAGATCATTAAGCTAGTGGAGCTGGAGGAGAAGAGGAATGTGCGCACCCGCTTTCTCTCAGGCGGCATGAAGCGCAGGCTTGAGATAGGCCGCGGACTGATGACCCGGCCCAAGGTGCTCTTTCTGGATGAGCCTACCATCGGCCTGGACACGCAGACCAGGCGCCGTCTGTGGGACTACATCAAGAGGGTCAACGATTCCGGGACCACCATCTTTCTTACCACTCACTACATGGATGAGGCGGACCAGGTCAGCAACTGGATCGATATCCTGGACCACGGTAAGATCATCGCTTCCGGCGATCCGACCACGCTCAAAGATGCTCTGGGTAATGATATGATCTACCTGGACACCAGCGACAATGCAGCCGCGGAAGAGATGCTTAGGAGCATGAAGGCTGTTCGCAATGTCTTGGCTGCCGCTTCAGGCCTTGTGGTTACCATAAATGCAGACGGCACGCACTGCCTTCCCATTATCATGAACCGGCTGCGGGAAAGGGGCATTGATATCATCAGCGTCAACCTGAAGAAGCCCACATTGGATGATGTATTCGTGCACCACACCGGAAGAGACATCAGGGAAGCAGGTGCTGGGAAGCTGCGTCGCCTGCCCCAGCCCAAAGGAGGCAGATGATATGTCCTGGGAATTTCTAACCATCTACTGGCGCGATATGCTTCGCTTCGTGCGCTTTAGAATCGCTCTTGTCGTCTCTCTCATCCAGCCGGCTCTCTGGATGGCGCTTTATGGGGCAGCCATGTCCAGCAACTTCTCGCGACTTGGCGCCGGGTTGACCGTGCCCGAAGGAGCGACAGTCGTTTCCTACTTGACCTTCATGGGTGCGGGGGTGATTGCTCTGACCACTCTATTTACCAGCCTCTTTGGAGGAATTACCCTGCTGTTCGACAAGAACTGGGGGCTGATGAGAGAACTCTTGGCCAGCCCCATGCCCCGCAACCATATCATCTTAGGCATCGGCCTGTCCGGTGTCACTAAATCCTTCATCCAGGTGATGGTCATCATGGGCTTTGGCCTACTCATCGGAGTGCGCTTCTTTCCTGGCTACACCTTGCTACAGACGGCAGGTGCCATCTTGGGAGTGCTGCTCTTTGTGGGCGTCTTTTCCATAGGATTTCTCTTCCTCTCCTCAGCCATATCCATGAGCATGGACACTCCCGAGGGTCTGCAGGCCGTCATCACCCTTCTCACCCTGCCGCTGTTTTTCGCCAGCAACGCCCTCTACCCCATTGATGCCTTCCCGGCAACGATGAGAATGCTTGCCCAGTTCAATCCCCTCACCCACCTGGTGAATGGAGTACGCTACTTTGCCGTAGGAAACGACTTTTACGCCATAGGCATTCATTATGCTTACAGCAGCTATGAGATCATGTACTCCTTCTTGGCGCTGTCTGGATTTGCCGCGGTTATGTTCCTGGTGGCCTGGCGGGTTTTCAAGAATGCAGTGGTAACCTGAAT
>JAQTYS010000302.1 GCA_028688175.1 Methanothrix sp.
TAACAGTTACTTCGATTTCTGGAGCTTGTGGATCAAGCAATAATTCCTGTACCACTGGTAGTCTTTCTGACATAGCTGATAGTGGAACAGCTTTCTTATGGAACTGTCTAGGGTCTGGAGGAGGAAGCAATGCATCTTGCAGTATTCCTAAGGCTTATTGTTCTTCTTCTACAGGAGGACCTGATAGTGATAATACATACGGAACTACTCATGATGTCTATGCATATGGAGTAGGCAATGCTTCTAGGGTACTTTTCCCGACATGGACGATCAATAACAGTCAAGACGATCTGAAATGGTATGAAGGAACTAACCTAGGAGGAGGAACATGGAGAGCGACTGTTAATTCTGCTAATCATAAAAATGAATATGGGACTTATGCAGTACATGTCTATCTAGTAGATAACGTCACTAGTGAGTGGTGCGGGTCTGCAAGCTTCGTAAGGAATGCTGCGATAAACGGTGTTTGTCCGGCAGTGGGCAACTATGCATCAGCACCTACTCCTACATGTATCGCTGGAACTCCTAGTTCTATCTCTGGAACAGGACCATGGACATGGACCTGTAGTGGAAAGTATGGCGGAACTAATGCATCATGCAGTGCTAATAAGACGATCAATGGAGCTTGTGGTACCAATGCTACGACATTCACTACTGCTCAAGGATCATATACTGGTACTTTCTGCTCTAGTGGAACAACCGTCCCAGTTACTCCTGCTTTCCCAGCCTTAGGAGGAACTATTTACTGGGCATGCCAAGGAGCTAACGGAGGAACTACTACTAACCTGTGTAATGCTAAGAGAGCTCAGAATGCTACTTGTCCTGCAGTTGGAAACTACTTAACTGCTCCAACTCCGACATGTACGATCGGAACGCCTGGAACTATCTCTGGTACTGGACCATGGACTTGGACCTGCACGGGAATCAACGGAGGGGCTAATGCATCATGCTCTGCTAACAAAGGTCAGAACGCAGTCTGTCCCGCAGTAGCCAATTACGACAATGCACCGACACCTACATGTACGATCGGAACGCCTGGAACAATATCTGGAACAGGACCATGGACATGGATCTGCAGCGGAATCAACGGAGGAAGTAACGCAGCATGTTCTGCTAACAAGAAGATCAACGGATTGTGCGGTACTAGTGAAAAGAACTATGCCTATACTGATATAGCCTTCACTGGAACACTATGCTCTAGCGGTACAGCTGTTCCAGCTAATCCAGCCTTCCCATCCTTAGGAGGAAATACTCCTTGGGTCTACAGCGGAATCAACGGAGGAACATCAGATAATTGCAGTGCTACTAGAGCAAGCAATCCTGTTACTGCTAATAACTTCATGAATCCATTCGATTATGCTGATGCTACTACTGCTGAAGCCAAGGAACAGTGCCTATGGTGCGATTACTACTACAAGGCCACTACTGATGAGACTACTGTCGCTGGAAAGAGAGGAACAGGATTATCATTCGGATTCACTTATTCAGACAGCGTAGGGGGCAGATTAGCAAGCTATACGTATGCTCTGACTGCAACAAATACTACTGATCCTGATACTGTAAGCGCTTCGAATAAGATACAGAAGTCAGTCACAGGGCTATCAGTTGCGAATGGAGGACAGGTAATGATCCAAGGATTCTCAATGACCACAGGAGCTATGAATTCGACCCTCCAGCAGATACCTTACAGCGGAGGAAAGACATATGACCTATGGGTCAAGCTGACCAATGATAAGGGGCAGGTATCAGGATGGATCAAATCGAACAAGCCATTCGCTGTCACTGACCACAAATGGCCTAAGGTGTCCATGACTTCGAATGAGATACAGGTCAATGGATATACCCAGTTCTGTTCCACTGCCAAAGCTCCTTTGAGCGGAGTAAAGGATCCTTGTCTCAGTCTCTGTTGGATCAAGTCATCTATCCAGTCAGGAGTGACTGACCAGGAATTCAGCTTCACTAACCAGGCACTGCAAGCACAACAGCTACAATCGTCATCATGGAAGTGTAGCGTGTGCTACAACAGCAGTGGACAACCTATACTATGCCAGGATGCACCGAAGAAGGCAGGATATACTACTAATTTCAACTGGAACGTAGAAGACCCTCTTGCTACTAATCCTCCTTACTTCCCGACTTTCACTGGTACTAACGTACCTACTTGGTGGAGATATGGAGCAGGGGAGACCAATGGAATCAATACTGGAAATCCGGTCATCCAATTCAGACAGACTACTACTGACAAGGCCAGAGCTAAGCTGAAGATATATGGTTCCGAGTGTCCGCTCCAGGCTGGACTCAACTCCAAGACTATCAGGCCTATATGGGTAGAGAAGTAATCTATCGATAAAGAAAAAAGAATCCTTTCGAGGGTTCTTTTTTTGTTATATATTTTTACCATACGGATGTTAGATAAGCAGCATTGAAAACATTTATTAAGTCAGCTATAATTTAATAAACTTAGTAATAATTTTAAAAAAATAAGATGCAAAATCAAAAAAACAAAATGAGGGTCTTGATCCTAGGACATCTTTTAGGTTTAAAAGATTTAAAGGAGATATTCCCTTGCGGTAAGTTCTTGTATAAATTTTCTTTAGGAAGAAAGTTCATGGAGTGGGCATTAACTTTGAAAGACTTCTCTGTCCTTTCAAAATTCGATGTCTTAGGTGAGACTGATGGATATTTCGTTGCTGTCCGTTTGACTGCGAAACAGATGATGGAAAAACCAAAAGAAGTAGTCAGGAAAAAGATATTGAATGCTATTTTATATTCTCAAGAGGAATTAGGGTGTGATGTTGTCATGCTTGGTGCCTTAACAGCTCCTTTGACTTCTGCAGGTGCTTGGCTTAGGGAACAACCAGAACTTACGATAAGTATTACAAATGGTAATACTTATACAGTCGCTATTGCTATCAAAGCAACAGAAAAAGCACTCAGATTAGCTGGTTTGGATATTTCTAACATAAGGATTGCTATCGTCGGTTCTGCAGGGGTGATAGGGGAAGGAGTTGTTAGGTATTTCAATGACAAGGGAGCAAATCTAATATTGGTAGAGAGGTCATTGGATAGATTTGAAAGATTGAAGCCATATCTAAAAGGTGATAATTATTGTCTTACAGAAAATATAGCTGATATAATCGATGCAGATGTCGTAATAACTGCAACTTCTCATCCTGATACATTAATCGGTTCGGAGCTGTTGAAGAAGAATGCAATCGTCGTTGATGTTGCTGAGCCACCAGA
>JAQTYS010000052.1 GCA_028688175.1 Methanothrix sp.
TGGAAGCGCTCGATTCCATCAGCACCTACAAGCAGGAAGCTCTGCCCGTAATGAGGCAGACCATCAATCAGTTCCGGGAACTCGCCGCCCGAGGCGAGGAGCAGATAGAGAAGCTGGAGAAGGGCCAAAAGCTGGGGCTGTGAGACGAAGCCAATTAATACTATTTTCCCGATGGTATCCCAGATGAAGCTCGTAGTTCTCTTAGGCGACGGCATGGCAGACCTGCCGCTGGCACAGTTGCAGGGCAAAACCCCTTTGCAGGCAGCTAAAAAGCCCAACATGGACCTTTTGGCGAAGCGGGGCAGAAGCGGCCTGGCCCAGACAGTTCCGGAAGGCTTTCCGCCGGGAAGCGATGTCGCGAACCTATCGGTCATGGGCTATTCGCCCAGCCGGCACTACTCCGGTCGCGCACCCCTGGAGGCAGCGGCCATGGGCGTCGTACTTGCCGAAGGCGACATTGCCTTTCGCTGCAATTTTGTGACAATCGTTGATGGCATCATGCAGGACTACAGCGCCGGGCATATCACCACTGAGGAGGGCCGCGAGTTGATCGAGGCCTTGCAGCCGCTCATGCCACAGCGGCGGCTTTATGCAGGCGTAAGCTACCGAAACCTTCTCGTCTTGCAGGCCGGGGCGAAAGCGATCTGCACGCCGCCTCACGATATCAGCGACCAGCCGGTAGCAGATCACCTGCCCCGCGGCCCGGACGCAGAACTGCTCATCCGGCTCATGGATGCGGCCCGGCCCGTCCTGGCCGGCCATCCCGTTAATGAAAAGCGCATCGCTGCCGGGAAGCGTCCCGCTAACGCCATCTGGCTCTGGGGACAGGGTCCGGCTCCGGCCATGCCATCCTTTGCGGAAAAGTACGGATTGTTAGGAGCCATGATCAGCGCCGTGGACCTGCTCAAGGGCATCGGCAAATACGCAGGACTGGAGGTCATAGACGTGGCAGGCGCTACAGGCAATATCGATACCAATTACGAGGGAAAGGTGCAGGCTGCGCTGCAAGCACTTAAGCGACTGGATTTCGTCTATCTGCATGTGGAAGCGCCTGATGAGATGGGCCACGAGGGCAACACAGAGCTGAAGGTAAAGGCGATTGAACTCTTCGATGAACAGGTCGTCGGCCCGATGGTGGAGGGGCTGGATAAGAGCGGAGAAGACTGGCGCGTGCTCCTCCTGCCGGATCACGCCACACCCATCGCCATCAAGACGCACAGCCGCGACCCGGTGCCTTTCACCATCGCAGGCACAGGAGTTTCGCCAGATGGTGTGGAGAGATTTGATGAGCTGGCTGCGCAGCAGGGGGGATACGGACTGGTGGAAGCCACGAAGTTGGTTGGGTTGCTGAGGGAATAGATTACTTAATTTAAGTTTACTTGCATTAACCTTTTATGCCAGCATAGTTTTCTTTGTAGCTATGAAGCTTCCAGGCACGGCGACGCAAGAGGAGAACATCTCCATCGCCATGGGAAAGCTGAACATAAAGCCTAACCAGCTCTTTCTGGACATAGGCTGCGGCTCGGGCAGCGTATCCCTGGCCGCCTCTCGCTACACCGATCGGATTTATGGCATCGACCGGCGAGAGGAGGCAGTGCAGATGAGCAGCGCGGCTGTGCCCCAAGGCCAATTCTTCTGCGGCGAGGCGGCTGATATCCTGCCGGATCTACCCGGAGTGGATCGATGCTTTATCGGCGGCACCCGCGGAATTGACGATTTCCTGCCTCTTCTCCTGGAGAAAACCCATCCAGGCAGCATAATTGTGGCCGACCTGGCCCGCCTGGGCATTGCTGCCCGCGTGGCGCAGCTGATGAAAGAGGCGGGGATATTTCAGGAGCTTATCCAGATTCACATCGCAAGGGGCTACGATTTAGGGGGAGACATTGCCCTGAAACCGGTAAACCCCATCTTCATGGTGATTGGCAAATGTTGATCGGTATCAGTCTTGGCCCGGGCGATCCAGAGCTCTTAACATTTAAGGCGGCATCAGCGCTCAAGAACTGCACCAGGGTTTTTGTACCTGGAGAGATGGCAGCCGAGCTGGCCCGGCCCTATTGCCGGCCAGAGCTCCTACAGTTTCCCATGATAGAGGATAAAGAGGAGCTGGAGAGGATCTGGCAAATGAATGCCGACACGGTAGCGGCGGCGGCTGCCTCCGGATGCGCCGGATTTGCCTGCATTGGGGACGTCAACACCTTCTCCACCTTCAGCCACCTGGAGAGGGTGATCCGGCAGAATCATCCCCAGGTAGAGATTCAGACCATTCCCGGTGTAGGCGTGCTGCCGGCCCTGGCCTCGCGCTTTGCTGCCCCACTGGAAGGGTCCTTTGAGGTCTCAGACGGTTCACCAGTGGATACGATCATCAGGATTAAGGCCACCCGGCCCAAAAAGCTGGCCGAGGAGCTTCGGGCCGCAGGCTATGATGATTTTGTGCTGGGAACCATGCTCTGCACTGCCGAGGAGAGAATCATCACGGGTGAGATGCCGGAGAGAAGCGACTACTTCTCAGTTCTTTTAGCCCGGAGGCGGGGGAGATGAAGCTCTACTTTGTGGGAGCAGGGCCAGGAGATCCGGATCTCATTACCGTCAAAGGCAAGAGACTGCTTGCAGAGGCGGATCTGGTGGTCTATGCCGGCTCCCTGGTCAATCCTGCCCTCCTGGAAGGCCTGAAAGCGGAGATCATGGACAGCAATGGCGTATCGCTGGAGGCGACCACTGCCCGGATGCTCGCTGCCCTGCGGGAAGGCAAGATGGTGGTACGGCTGCACAGCGGCGATCCAGCTCTTTACGGCGCTATACTCGAGCAGATGAAGCCGCTGGAAGACGCAGGTGTAGAGATAGAGATAGTGCCCGGCGTCTCCTCCCTCTTTGCCTCGGCTGCTGCCTTAAAAACGCAGTTAACCCTCAAAGGAGTTTCAGAGTCCCTGATTGTGACAAGGCCCGCCGGCACCACCCTGGAGAAGGACGAGCTGGCCGCTCTGAGCCGACATAATACTACTATGGCCATATTCCTGGGCATCGATAAGATCAAAGACATTGTCGATAACCTGGACCGGCCCGGCGACACAGCTGTGGCTGTTGTCTATCATGCCTCCTGGCCGGACGAGAAAGTTTTGCTGGGAACCCTGGAGGATATCGCTGAGAAGGTAGAAGCGGCGGGCATAAGCAAGAGCGCTCTAATTCTAGTGGGCGGTGTGGTGAAGAGAACAGGATTTCGGAGGTCTCACCTATACCGGGATCGCTAGCTCAGAAATCAGTAGCTGTTCTGGTCTTTCCCAGAGACCAGGAGAATGCTCAAAAGATAGCTGCGGCTTTACAGGAGCGCTACTCTCCCGCAATTGTCCATTACGAGAAAGACAGAATAGAGATGGTTCTGGAGAAATATGAGCTGTTGGTAGCGGTCATGGCGGTGGGAATCGTTGTACGAAGCCTTTGTCCCTACCTTAAGGACAAATGGACGGACCGACCCGTGGTAGCTGTAGATTCCGCTCTCTCCTGCGCTGTGCCGGTTGTGGGAGGCCACCACGGAGCCAATGAGCTGGCCCGCTTCCTGGCTTCTCGTATGGGCCTTTATGCCGCCGTCACCACCGCCACCGACTCCTCCGATCGCCTCTGTCTGGAAGAGGTGGCCGCGGGCCTGGGAGCTACCATTGTCAACAAAGAGTCCTCCAAAGCCGTCAACCTGGCCTTCCTCAAAGAAGACGTTCCCGTTTTAAGGCTGAAGGGGCCGAAAATTGTAATAGTGGATGAGGATGTGGCGGTCTTGAAAAGTTGGGGGCTGGTTGTGGGCATCGGTGCCAGAAAAGGCGTCTCTGCCCCAGAGGTGCTCTCTGCCATTGATGAGGCGCTAAGCGAAACGGGTAGAAAGAGAGATGAGATCGCCATCCTGGCCACGGCATGGCTGAAGAGCGAGGAAGAAGGCATGCTAGAGGCTGCCCAGCTGCTGGGCAAAGAGATGATCTGCCTCTCTAAAGATGCCCTCAATTCCCAAGCTCCCCGCACAGCCTCCCGGGCCCAGGACCTGGGCCTTTGCGGCGTAGCCGAGCCGGCCGTCCTTGCCCTGGCAAGCAAGCTCATCTTTCCCAAGAAAGCCTACGGGAGGGTAACAGTTGCCATCGGAGAATAAGCTCTCCATCGTGGGCATAGGCCCCGGCTCGCCAATGCTGCGCACCATTGCGGCTACGCGGGCCATAGGCTTGGCTGACTATGTAGTCGGCTACAAGCCATACCTCGATCTGATCGGCGATCTATTGCCGGGAAAGCAGGTCTTCTCCAGCAGCATGGGAAGAGAGGTGGATCGAGTCGCAGCTGCCGTCGATCTGCTGGAAAAGGGGTCCGTAGCCCTGGTGAGCAGCGGGGATCCCAATGTCTACGGTATGGCCGGTCTCGGCCTGGAGCTGGCACAAAAGCCATCTGCTGTGGAGATTGTGCCCGGAGTCACATCTTTTACCGCCGCAGCCTGCCGGGCAGGCCTCGCCTTCCGGGAATGCGTAGCCGTGATCAGCCTTAGCGATCTGCTCACCCCCTGGCAGCAGATAGAGGGCCGCCTGCGTCTGGCAGCCGAGACCACCATGCCCGTGGCCCTCTACAATCCCAAAAGCAAGAGGCGCGATTGGCAGCTTTTGCGCGCTCTGGAAATTTGCGGGGCCAGAGATGTCCTGGTGGCGAAGAACATCGGTCGTGAGGCGGAAGAGATCTTTTACACAAACTCTGAAAAGCTGATTGAGGAGGAGAGCCTGCGCGAGAGGATCGATATGACCTCTTTGGTCATCATCCTGGGACGGGGCACCTTCCGGGGCCACGCCGCAGCGCAGGCAGCCATAAACCTGGTGGGCATCGGTCCGGGCGACCCCAGCAATCTAACCCAGGAAGCCGCAGGCATCCTGCAAGCCTCGCAGAAGATCTACGGAGCACAAAGATACCTGCAATTGATCGGCAGCATCACTTCTGCCCAAAAGGTCACTCACAGCGGCCCCTGCCCGGAGAGAATGGCCGCTCGCTTAAAGGAGGCAAAGCAAACGGCTGAAGGCGGCGGCATGGCAGCCATCCTCACTGGAGGCGATCCCAGCATCTTCAGCTCCGGCTGGAGAATCCAAGAGATAACGGAGGGCGCGCCGGTGCACATCTCTCCCGGAGTGAGTGCTTTCTCATCTGTAGCGGCAAGAGCTGGCGCACCTCTGGTCAATGATTTTGCACTTCTCTCTTCGGCCCATGATCCAGCAAGATTATCTGCCCTGGCAGGTGCGGGCTTTGCGGTGGTGGCCTACAATGTAAAAGGATTGGAGATTGTCTCTCTGCTGGAAGAGGTCGACCCAATGCGGCCTGTTGTTCTGGCCCAGGATGTCTCTAGAGATGACGAAAATGCTATGATTCTCACCGCAGAGGATCTATTGGCCGCCAAGCCCGCTGGTTTTCGCTACACCCTGCTCGTCGCCTCAGCCAATTCCCATATAAAAGAGGGAAGAATAATCACCAAACGAGGATACGAGAACAAATACAGCTATTAGAGCTATTCGAGCTGATTTCCCATGATGGAAGGTTATACGGATATTGGGGCTACAACCCCCGAGGCCCTGGAGATAAGCAAAAAGAGCCGGCGGCTGATCTCAGAGATGATTGGAGATGACACATTAGAGGATAAGATCAAGCAGAGATGCGTCATTGCCACCGGCGACCCCAGCGTGGCCGACATTATGAGATTTCATGGCCGGCCGGGTGAGGCTGGCCTGCAGGCTCTGCAAGATGGGGCACCCATCTATGTGGACATAAAGATGGTAGAGGCCGGGATCTTAAAGAAAGGTCACAATAGCCCCATTGTTGCCTTCATTGGCCAGGGAGATGCCCTGGCCGCAGCGCAAGGTATCACCCGCTCCTCAGCAGGAGTAATTGCTCTACAAGAGAAGCTCTCAGGATCAATAGTAGTAATCGGAAATGCTCCGTCTGCTCTGCTCACTCTCTGCGAGCTCATCGAGACGAAAAAGGTCTTGCCGAGGCTGGTCATCGGAGCAGCCGTGGGCTTTGTCAATGCGGCGGAGAGCAAGGAGCGGCTAAGAGAGATCGATGTGCCGTCCATATCCACGGCAGGCACGCGCGGAGGGACTCCCATCGCCGTCGCGGCCATAAATGAGATCATAAATACCTATGCCCGAATCGCACGCTGATACCATCAAAGGAACAGTCAAAGATCCTGTTACAGGCTTTGCCATTTCTCCCTCATGGATTGAGCTTTGTCCTGATCCTTTGGCTTTGCAAAAGATTGAAAGCGGCAGATGGGTCATTCTCTCCAGCGGGCTGCTTTGCAGACGCGGCCTGACCACAGGAACGACCGCAGCAGGAGCCTGCAAGGGAGCCGTCCTCTCCCTGAAAGAATCTGTTCATGATCTGCAGGTCACAACTCCGGCCGGCATCATCGTCTCCCTGCCGGTGGTGGCAAAGAGCGGCTTTTGCATAGCCGTAAAGGATGGCGGCGATCATCAATTCGATGTCACTGCCGGCCTTGAGATTGCTGCCCAGGCGAGGCCGGCGGAAAAGACGACTCTTATCGCAGGAAAAGGCATTGGCAGGATCTCCGCCCGGGGGCTATGCGACGAGGTAGGCAGGCCCGCCATCAGTCCATCCGCCCGAGAGCAGATCATGTCGGCTATCCGGCAGGCACTGCAAGAGATTGGCCTGCCAGGGGCAGAGGTAGAACTGTCAATTCCCAGGGGTGCTGAGCTGGCCGATAAGACGCTCAACCCCCGCCTGGGAATAGTGGGCGGCATATCCATCCTGGGCTCGACCGGATTTGTGGAACCCTGGAATGATCACTTCATCGGGGACCGAGCCCTGGAGCTGAAAGGAGCAAGGAAAGTGCTGGTCACCACAGGCAGAACGGGCCTGAACATCAGCCGAATTCTCTTTCCCGATCACAAAGCTGTGCTTATGGGAAGCCAGCTTGATAAACTTGCATTCGAGAAAGATCAGGAGAGCATCCTCTGCGGACTGCCCGCCCTCATACTCAAATGGGCCTGGCCCCAGATCCTGGATGGTACCGGTTACGGCACTGTGGCCGAGATGGTAGAGATACAGCCGGCGCATGCAAACATCGCCAGTGCTCTGAGAATGGCCAAAGAGAAGTTGCCACAAACGCGCATCGTATTGCTACGCAAAGATGGAAGCATCCTCGCGGATGTGCCATAAAGCAGAATGTAAGATTCAAAATGAGGTGCTGTCAAAATCATGATCATAGTAGGAGTAGGTGCCGGCCCGCAGATGCTGACTGCCCAGGGAGCCGAGGCCGTGGCCCAGGCCAGGCTCATCTACGGATCAAAGAGAGCTATCGACCTGGTCAGAGAGCACATAAATCCGCAATGCAAAGTCAAAGTCATTGAGGACTACAAGAAGCTGCACGATCTTGGGGATGATGCCGTGGTCTTGAGCACAGGCGACCCTATGCTCTCCGGCTTGGGATATCTCCAAGGCAGGGTAATCCCTGGCATCTCCAGCTTGCAGGTAGCCTGTGCCCGCTTGAAGATCAGCCAGCTCAAAGTGGTTCCCATCACAGTGCATGGCCGCAATCTGGACCCGGAGGCTATAGCCTTTGAACTGCGCCGGGGAAAATGCGTCTTTCTGCTCACGGATGACGCTACCAACCTGCAGAACCTCTGCCAATATCTAGAATCAGAGGGCCTGCATAGAGAGGTGGCCGCACTCACCGATCTGGGCTATCCGGCTGAGCGTATCGATCGGGCAAATACAGCCAACCCCCCCCAGGCTCCCGGCCTCTCCTGCGTTTTTATAGGCGAATTTTAAGGATTGCAGACCTTGCAGGGAAGATAGCCCTGCACCTCTGCATCCTCAATGTTCTGGAAATAAATGCAGTTCTCCGGCTTTATCTTGAGGGCATAGCGACAATCCAAACAGTGGTACTTTTTCGAGGTGATGCTGCCCATGAACTTGCCTTCCACTTCCTGGGACAAGGTTGAAGACGCCTGCAAAGAACTTGAATTGCCAGCAGGCTCTTTTTCCTTGCCGGTTAGGACGCCGGAATCTTCTTTTCCCGGAACTTTTTCTGAGATCTCATTGGGAACTGCACTTTCTTCTTCGGCACGCACTTGCCCATGCTCTTGCCTGGAGACCTTGCTATCCGGGTCCAGATCAACCGGCCACGGAAATGGATCGAACACAGGCTTTTGCTCGGACTGAAGGCTGACTTTCCTGCGCTCTATTGCCAAGAGACCTTGAGGTCCCTTTGCCTCCAGAATGCAATCATATTCTCCAGCCGGAATTTTGACATTTTTAGCGATCTCAAAGCTATGATCCTGCTCTGGCTCGAGATCCATCAGCAGGTATTTAGTGCTAAATTGCACTATCGATCCCTGACAAAGAGTGGCATTGAGCAAGATATAAGCCAGGCTGCAATTGCCAGGCAGCATAATACTACCCCGCACACAAAAGAGGTCGCTTTGCAGTTCAGAATCAAAATCCATTTGCAAAGGAAGATTTTCCGGTTGATCCACTGACACGGGAGGCGTGACCGAAGGTTTTGATGACTGCTCCAGGCAGCCAGTTACGCAAAATAACGCCAATACAGTAGAGAATAATATTAGAGGTATACCACACTTTATAAAAAACTTTATTATCAATTGATCAACCCCTTTACTTCCAGTGGAGATCCATACATCCCTGATATTAAACAAAAAGATGATAGATCACCCCTGCAGGGATCGCAAAGCCCGCAGCAATCCTTCCAGGCAGTCAAGTTGCCTCTTAAGCATATGCAAATCATGCTCATCTTGTATCGCTGCCGTAAGCTCTCGCAGCTTCGCTAAGAGAGCTGCACGTAGATTACCAATAGCCGCCGATAATTCCTCATCGCTGTTTTTGCCATTCTCCTGCAAAAGTGCGCGACCAAGATTTGATTTCTCTTCCAGTTTTTCCCCAGATAACCCGGATGGCTGAACTTTTGCCGGCGAATTAGATTCATCGGCAAAGGAACAAACTGGACAGACGACTTCACCCTGGCAGCGAAAGAGAGGTGCGCCACAGTCATGATGTGTGGCCAGCATGGTACAGCCCTGCTCCAGGAGCTTAGTTATCTTGCTAAGAACTTCATCCTCATCCATGTATCACACCTAAGTGCCACATACGTTTAAATACAACGACTATATCATCACTCCTCAACTGATTAAGGCGAATATCATCATTAACCTTTTTCCCAGAAACATGGGTGGGTGATTCTATGACAGCTGAAAATGTCCTTAAGCAATGCGTCGAGGTACTAGAACGTATTATGAGCGATGATGCCGTACCGAGGAACATCAGGCGCTCCGCAGAGAACGTCAAATCTATCCTCATGAGTGAGAATACCAGTGAAGCAATCAAGGCCGCATCTGCCATCTCCATACTTGACGAGATAAGCAATGACCCTAATATTCCTCTCCACACCAGGACTTTGATCTGGAATGTGGCCAGCCAACTTGAGACCATACCCGTAGCTTGAAATTTTCGTTTCCATTAGCCTTTCGGCTTTAAAGAGAGCATACACGAATAAAGGCATGCGCGTTATGCTCTTTCGGGTACTTTTCTCTAGGATTGCCAAGACAAGTTTAGGTCGCGACAGGATAAATCGTGGGTCAAGAGAGACCGTATGATTTCCACTGGAACCCTGATTTTGCAGCTTCGTCGCTTTAAATTAGTATTTTACTGAAAACTGATCCTTTGTCGCGATCTGAAATCCATTGGCAGGCTTTAACAAGCAGGCCTTGGTTTCAGAAACTTTTAGATTCTGGCTCTCATTTTGCATAAAAACAGGAGGTGCCGCTTATAATAATCGTAATATATGATAAACATACTATGCTTATACAACAATTAAGCTTATATACAATTAAAAGCAACCATACAACAGGCATTTTTTATTTCATTATCAATCATTGGGAAACGCCATTTTTAATTTGCATTCCACTGGAAACCATGGGGTACGGCCCCTAGGTTCCATTGGAAACATGGGGGTGTTCACCATAACTCTTAATATCTCCCAAGACCCAGGAAAATTGTTAGAGGGGAATTATCTTGGTATCTATTTCGAAAGGGTTATTTGCTGATTTATTAGCGCAAGGAGGCATATTTCAGTCCAGAGATGTCTTGCGCCCTACTTATACGCCAAGCGAGCTGCCTCATAGAGGCAATGAGATCAACGGCTTGGCATCTGTTCTGGTTCCTGCATTAAGAGGAGAAACCCCCTCCAATGTTCTTATCTATGGAAAAACCGGCACTGGTAAGACTGCTGTTGCCAAGTACGTAGGAAAAGAACTGGAAGAAGCTGGTTTTGGAGATATGAAGTGCACTGTGATCTACATCAATTGTGAAGTAGTAGATACCCAATACCGAATTCTAGCTCACCTGGCAAGACACTTTGACAAAGACATTCCAATGACCGGCTGGCCTACGGACCAAGTTTATGCAGAATTTCGAAATGCAGTCGATGAAGCAAAGCAAGTTGTGGTGATAATGCTGGATGAAGTTGACAAGTTGGTTAAAAAAGGAGATGATGTTCTTTACAACCTCTCTCGTATCAACTCAGATCTTCTTCGTTCTAAAGTCAGCATCATAGGCATATCCAACGACTTAAAATTCACAGAGTTTCTCGACCCCAGGGTAAAAAGCTCTCTAGGTGAGGATGAGATCATATTTCCGCCTTACAATGCAGAGCAGATAAGAGATATTCTGGAGCAAAGAGCCAGGCTCTCCTTCAGTCCAGGTGTTCTCCAAGAGAGTGTCATACCGCTATGTGCAGCTTTTGCTGCTCAAGAGCATGGAGACGCTCGCAAAGCTCTGGATCTTTTGCGCATATCTGGAGAACTGGCGGAAAGAGCCCGCTCTGCTATTGTGTCCGAGGATCATGTACGTTCCGCCAGAGAGAAGATAGAACAGGATAGGGTAGAAGAAGTAATCAAGACGCTGCCCACTCAATCCAAACTGGTGCTCTATAGCATTGTCCTATTAGAAGAACAGGGTACAAGAAACATTACTACCAGTGCCGTTTACAACATGTACAAGCAACTCTGTCCTCTGGTTGAGACCGATTATTTAACCCATCGCAGGATAACCGATCTCATCGCAGAGCTGGACATGTTGGGCATATTGCATACGATTGTGATCAGCAAAGGTCGATATGGTCGGACCAAAGAGATCACACTCAGCGTTTATTCCGGCAAGCTAAAGTCTACGTTGCAGCAGGACTACCGGCTGAAGGTCTTGGGCAGCTTTATCGTGCCTCAGCAAGCTCGGCTGGCTCTCTGATGCTATATAAATCACTTCTGATTTATAAAATAAGGAAACATTTAGATACTTTGAGAGCGGCTCTGGGCTTGAGTGAAGCAATGATCCCAAGGATATGCCTGCTGGCGATAATTCTAATTCTATTCGCGTACGGGGCGGTTTCGAGTGATTACTTGGTCTTATCGAAATCTATCCAGCTCAAGGAGATATCAGCCCAAGATGTCATGGCAGATGGAAATAATAGTCTTATTGTCCTCGACCGGGTGATCATCAACGGCGATCTATATTTAGATAAACATCAATATAATCCTATTAAGATAACAAATTCTGTATTCAGGGATAATATAAGCTGCAAAGGGACAACATTTTATGGAGATGTGGACTTCGAAAATACCACCTTTCAAAAGAATGCGATCTTCAACGAAACGAAATTCATGACGGCAGCGAATTTCAATGCTACTCATTTCATGGGTGGAGCAATCTTCAATATGTCCCGTTTTGAGGATGGCGGGACTTTTGACTTTGCCTATTTCAATAATACAGCTGACTTTGAGAGCGTCTGGTTCGATAAGTTTGCGACCTTTTATAATGCAACATTTATGAGCGATGCACAGTATGCTTTCTCTCTGTTCAACGGTGCTTATGCCAACTTCGAATCGGTAAATTGTGTTGGTGATGTCTATTTTTATGGGAGTCAATTTAATACTTATGCTACCTTTTCTAATGCTCGGCTGGAGAAGAATGCAGATTTTCATGCTACAAAGTATTCAAATGGCGTAGGCTTTATCCAGACAAGATTCTTTGGTCCGGCGAATTTTGCACGATCTCGTTTTATTGCGGATTCCATCTTTTATCAGTCGTTCTTCAAGGATTCGGCTACTTTCTCAAATGTTAATTTCGATGGGCCGGTATTCTTCAATGATACCGTATTTTCCAGAGATGCAAATTTCGACAATGTGCAATTTCTCTCACCTACTGATATGTCAAATGCCTCTTTTGAGGGCGACTTGCAAATGAATAATACAAAGATTACCAGGATGGTATTCGATGATGCAACATTCGGCAAAGCAACTCGGCTCTATCTGGCTAAAGCGGATATCAATAGATTGATGGTGAGCTGGAGCCAGATCAGAGATATAATCAGCTTTGATAGTGCAGCCTATCTCTCTTTGATCAAGAATTACAAGGATTTGGGACAGAGTAGCGATGCAAATGAGTGTTACTACGAGCTTCGATACCTGAATCAAGGAAACAAGCCGATTGGCTTTTCCAAGCTCCTGGATGTCTTGGCGTGGCTCACCTGTGGCTATGGTGTTCGTCCTCAGTATGCGCTCTTCTTCGGATTAGTGATCATTCTCATCTTCGCTTTCATTTATTGGTCTGGTAGGGGGGTAGAAGGCTTTCACGATATCCATGGCCACCAGCTTATGGTAGCTTCCCTCTTCTACAGCACAATTGCTTTTACTGCCAATTCAAAGGGGCTTCCTTTGCGAGGGCGATATAAGTACCTGGGAATTGCGGAGGGAATTATTGGATGGCTGCTCATGGCTCTATTCCTGGTGACACTGGGCAGGCTGATCATCGGATAAGATGATCATTATCTATAAAATTGCGTAAGGCACCCACTGGAAGGTATCATTATCCTTCTTTAGATGGGCTATGGTGTAGGGCACGTCTTTTAAGTCACCAGCCTCATTCAGCTTCATACATCCAAATTCGCCTCGGTATCTTTTCGCAGCCTCGGGAAATGCCAGTTTGAATGCTCCTGCATCATCGCAGCCTGCCAATAGGTAGGCATAGGTGATAAGCCAGAGCGCATCATAATCATTGGCTACCAAGGAACTGGCCTCGCGTCCTGTCTCATTGAAGACTGTTTTTTTAATTTGTTCGTATTTGGGTCCGCATGTTCCGCCAATTACCGGTGAGAGGAAATGCACAGAATAAGCAAATTTTGCGGCTGTCTTATTCTGACTTATTGCCGCATTGGTAAGGTCGTTGCCGT
>JAQTYS010000053.1 GCA_028688175.1 Methanothrix sp.
TGATACATCAAAGATTCAAGAGGCGATACCGGATTTTGACTTATAATTCTTGTGGTGGATCCTTGAAGGGAAATGTTTTTAAACAAATTGCACGACAAAGCACATTGTAGTACAAATTAGTACATAGACGGGAGTAGAAATATGAATATGCTTATGGACTCTGAGAGTGCAGGAGCCAATCTGCACTGATGGGAGGAAATTGTTATGCCTTTGCCTTATTTTGCCTTGTTGATATCAATTATAATCATGCTCTCTATAACGCTCTTCGTTCTCATGAGGAGGTACCATGATCAATGAACTGCTGCTCGTGGCTTATGTGGCCTTTATAGTCCTGCTATCTTTCAAATTGCGCCAGGGGACTTTCTCGGGCTTCGTAATATCCGATCGCAACGTCGCTTATCCAGCAGTGATCGGTATCGCATTCACTGCTGCTTATTTCAGCGCGGCATCCTTCTTGGGTGGAGGTGGATACGGTCTGATCGCCGGTATGCCCTGGGTGGTATTCTGTACCTTCTTTCATGTCGGATTCGCATGCCTGGCCTGGCTCATGGCAGGAAAGATCTGGGCCATGGCCAAGCAGTATGATGCCAAGACCGTGCCCCAACTGCTGGAAAAGAGATACAACTCTCCTACAGGCAAGGTAATCCTGGCAGCGATCATGCTGCTCCTCTATACCGTTTATCTGGTGCCCATCTTCAAGGGATGTGCTACCCTCTTTCAGGGCTTGATCGGTGTCAGCTATCTGGAGGGCCTCATGATCGCCGTAGCAATTGTGGCCGTCTACTATGCCATCGGCGGACTGCCGGCGATCATCTGGATCGGCTTTATCCAGGGCGTTCTCATGCTCGCCGGAGCCGTCTTGCTCTACGGCGGGATCTTCTCCGTCGGCGGCGGCATGCAGATATGGGACCACATCCCTGCAAATGTGCTCTCTATGCAGGGCCTCAATGTGCCCTGGCAAAAGACCCTGGGAATGGCTTTTTCCATCAGCCTGGGCCTCCTGGCGCTCCCTGATTTGCTCATCATGATATTCTCGGCCAAAGACCGCAGAGTGGTCCGCTTCGCCGGCGTCTGGGGGCCGCTCTCCATTGCTGTCTACGCTCTTTGCATCTTCTCCCTGGGGATATTGGCCTACGGAGTCTTGAGCGCCGAGCAGCTGGCATCGTTCCTCAAGAATCCTGATGGTCTGGTGCCCTTCTTGGCTACGACCTTCCTTCCTCGGGGATTTGACGCCATCATTCTACTGGCGGCAATATCGGCAGCAATGTCTACCATGAGCGCTATTGTGCTGGTCACCACCACTTCACTTACCTCAGATATTCTACGCTACCTGCATCCTGAGATCTCTGACAAAAAGACGCTGCTACTCACTCGCATCGTAGGAGTGACCATCCTTATGATCGCCGCCATATCTGCGGTCGATGTTCCCCAGCAGATCGTGCCCCTGGTCTCAGTGAGCATGGGAGTCATCGCTTGCTGTGTATTCGTGCCTCTCTTCTTCGGCCTCTACTGGGACCGAGGGACACAAACGGGCTTTGTCGCCAGCCTGCTGGCTTCTTTCTCTTCAGTTGTCGCCTGGAACTTTTATGGCAATCCGCTGATTCATCCGGTCTTCATAGGCCTCGTGTGCGCCGCGGTGGCTTATGTGCTGGGAAGTCTGGCGACGAGCCGCCCCAGTAGAGTGCAGGAGGCACTGGGGGACAAAGCCGCCTAAGGAATGGCAAAGAGAAGAACTCATCAGGCTCTTTGCTAATTCTATCTTTTGATAATTTATTTTTTGCTGAAAGATATTTGGAATTGGTAAAAGCGTTTGCGGCAAAGTCCTATGGCTCTTTTGCCCTTTTTTAGGGCACACTTGGATTAAATTAATATACCGAATCAGAGAGGCTATTCATATCCACGAAGGAGGGAATATATGGCTGAGATGAGAAATTTTGCCCTGCGCGATGCTGAGGGAAATGAGATTGGAGTTTTTACGGGAAAATCACCCAGACAAGCAGCCCTAAAGGCAGCTAACCGGGGTTACACCGATATCAAGCTGCGTGAACGCGGTACCAAGAAGGTGCATGTGTTTACGGGAGAGCGAGTGCAGGTGGACAAGCCCGCCGGTGCACCAGCCTGGATGCCGGACAAGATTTGGAAGCCAAAGGTAAAGAAGGTCGGCATCGAGAAGCTGGAATAGATGCCTAATGGCTATGGGATGATGAGGGCCAGGTTTGGCCTCATCTCCTGCATACCAGACTAGTAGCGGGAAATTATCCCATTCGTGCTTTTTTTGCATTCTTGCCTGGCTTGAAGGCACATACTGTTTCGAAATACCTCCAGCTGCTCCACGGGCCATTAATTCCACCATCATTGCTGGCATGCACGCGCCAGAAGAATACAGAATCGTCATCAGGCAGGGGACCCAATGAACCTGAGCATCTGTATCCTTTTGTCACTTTGCTGGCATCAAACCATCCCTCATCCACGAGAATAAAATCGTCTGCCGGGCTCTTATTGCGAATATGCACCTCCAAATGGTACCCGGTGGCAGCAGAGGCTGCCGTCCAGGTAAAGGTCGGCGAGTTGGTGGAGATGAGGCCGCTTGGGGATATGGGATTAGGTTTGCCGGGAATCACAGTCTTGTACTTGAAGTCTTTAAAGTAGCTTCGGGGCCCTTCACCCATGCAATTAATGGTCTGAATCCACCATCTGTAATAGACTGCCTCTTCGAGATCCTGGGACAGGACCGGTCCAACTGAGCAGGTTTGATCTATGTTTGAGAGTACATCTTCTGCTAAATATGTCTCATCAAAGATCGGCGCATTTGGATTGCCTGCCTTGGCTATCGTTAGGCGATACATAATGGCGCCGTTTACCGGCATCCATGTAAAGACCGGATTCTTGCTGCCGATGGTATCCTTGGGCGAGACGAGGGTTGCCTTGCCGGGAAGGGATGTGCAAACGGTAAAATCCATCTGGTTGCTCCACAGAGTACGCCCTCGGATTTTGTATGATACACTCCAGCTATAGTCTCCAGAAGCTAGGGTTTGGCGGGGAGTTATGGAGTATGTCGTTTTAGCTGGCAATGCATTGCAGCATTGCTTAATGACCACCCTATTTTTAATATCCTTTACTACCAGGCAGTAGTTCTGGCCTCCACTTACTCCTCTCCAGGTATAGGTGAGCTTCCCGCTGTTCTGAGTTCCCGATGGCGATACCAGCTCAGGTGCACCAAGACCCGGACCGATCGAAGAGTTCGACAAGTCGGCATCACCCAAGCCCTGCAAACTGGTGGCGTTTTCATTGCAATTTGTACAGGTGTCTGAGCTGTGTGCGCTGTCCAATTCCAAAGGCGTTTGTGCATGGCACGATGCCGCCAAGAGCAGCATCATAATCCCTGCCATGGCTGCAATTGCCCTCTTCTTTTGCAATGACTCTCGTCTAATCATGGGACCATCTCTTTTCGTAGGAGATAATTTGTAGACAAGTAATATATATTTTTTACTTAAAGAATTGTAATTCACGAAATTAAATACTCTGAAAAAACTACTATGCTCTGCCAAAATTAATCTCAGTAAAACAATTTTATCATTTATGGTCAATTGGCACAATTAGCTTGATGTATCTGAAATTGCTTGAAGAATTTTAAAAAAGAATGCTAAAAAAATAGGCCACTTTGCCTCTAGGGCACCAGCCGTCTTCGGTCTCGCGGGAAGAGGACCGCATCGCGAATATTTTCCAGCTTGAGCATGGTCATAACCAACCGGGAGAGTCCCAGTCCCCAGCCGGCATGCGGTGGCATGCCGTAGCGGAAGGCCTTGAGGTAGAACTCAAATCCGTCCGGGTCCAGCCCTTTCTCTTTTATGCGCTCTACAAGCTGGTTGTAGTCGTGCACTCTTTGCGCCCCGCTGGCCAGCTCCATGGTGGGGTGCATGAGGTCAAATCCCCGGCAAACCTCCGGCTTGTCCTCATAAGGCAAAGTGTAGTAGGGCTTTATGGAGGAAGGCCAATCGGTGAGGAAGTAGTGCTCGCCTATGGTCTCACCCAGGAACCTCTCAGTCTCGGTATCCAGATCATCTCCCCACTGCATCTTAACGCCTGCCTTCTTGGCAGCCAGATCCAGCGCCTCAGAATAAGTGATTCTTTTAAAGGGAAGCTTTGGGACCTGCAGGTCCAGGCCCAGGACCTCTAACTGGTAGCGGCAGTTCTCAGCCACATGCCGGTAGCATCCAGCCACTGCTTCTTCTAAGATCTCCATAACGTCCTTGTCATCGACAAAGCTGACCTCAATATCGATAGAGATGGCCTCATTGAGGTGGCGGCGGGTGTCGTGCTCCTCAGCCCGGAAGATGGGGCCAATCTCAAAGACCCGATCCATGCCTGCGCCCATAAGCATCTGCTTGAAGAGCTGGGGGCTCTGATTGAGGAAAGCCTCCTTCTCGAAGTAGCTGATGGGGAAGAGATCAGTTCCACCCTCTGTTGCCGCAGCCACAATCTTGGGGGTGAAGACCTCGGTCAATGCTTTTTGAGTGAAGAAGCTTCTCAGATATTGCAGAACAGCGCTCTCGATCTCGAAGGTGGCCAGAACGCAGGGCCTTCTGATATCCATGAATCTGGCATCGAGGCGTGTGTCCAGCTCGCACTCCACTTTTTCAGTGGGGTCCAGGGGCAGCGGCACCTGGGCGGCGTTCAATACCTGGATTTCGGTGGGGAGGATCTCGTATCCGCGAGGAGCTTTCGGCTCTGCCTTGACATTTCCTCGCACCATTACTACGCTCTCTCGACTGATAGAGCGCGCACTTTTGAATGCCTCTTTTCCCAAAAGCTTCTTGACTAAAGTCACCTGTGCCAGCCCTTTTCTGTCCCGCAGTACCAGGAAGGCTATACCTCCCAGGTCGCGCATCTCGTGAGCAAAGCCGGTTAAAATAACCTCTTTGCCATCCAACTGCGCGTTAATATCGCCTGAATAATGAGTTCTAAGGATCAAGTCGTCTCACCTGATCGAGAATGAATTCCTGATATAAAAGCCGTCTGGATAAGATAAAGACAAATAAGATGAGAGCCCATTCAATAAAAAGTGATGAGGTGGGTTGATTTGAATTTGATGAACAGGATACCCACAGGAATTCCAGGTCTGGATAATATGATTGAGGGGGGTCTTCCCAGACCGTCTATTACCCTTCTAGCGGGCGATGCTGGAGCAGGCAAGACCACATTTTGCACTCAGTTTCTCTGCAAGGGAGCTGATCTGGGTGAACACTGCCTATACATGCTTCCTTTTGGCAGACCATCCGATTTGCAGATCAATTACGCCACCAGTTATGAATTTGTCAAGAGCTCCTATTTTGGCAAGGAGATCTGCTACCTGGAATTGGAAGAGATGGTCGAAAAAGCCTGCCGATCGAAAGACTTTTTGGACATATTGGAGCGAGAGATAGGTACCCAAAATCCGACTCGAATCGTCATCGAAAACCTCTCCATTCTGGAAGATGTTCTCAAAGACGAATACTGGCGTTTTCTCCTTAAGCTCTCTCATCTTATCAAAGCAAAAGCGGTGGTGACACTGGTGGCAGAAGATGCACAGCCGGGCATACCCTATCCCGCGAACATCGCCCAGGTCGCAGACGGAATTATCCTGCTACAAAATGAAACGATCAATTTCGCAAGGAGACGGTCCATCGAAATCCTGAAGATGTGCGGGACCTCTCATCATTTGGGAAAGCATGCAGTAGATATATCAGTCAAGGGGTTAGTTGTATATCCGGGTCTGTAATAATGACAAAATCCATGCAGAATCTCCTAGGCCAGAAGGAATTCTGGATTTTTCTCTTCGTCTTAGGGTGGATGCTGCTCAATTGGCCTTTAATCGAACTGGCTAATGGCTATGTTGTATTGGGCATGCCTGCCATACTGATTTATGTCGCCTCGATCTGGCTATTCTTCATACTGGCTCTGTATCTTTTCGATCGGGGGAATTATGATTGATTGGACAGCATGTCGCTTTAGTCGTAATGGTCCTTTACCTGCTGCTCCTCTTTGGCATCGCCAGGTATGCTGATCACCAAAAACACCTGGGAAGAAGCATCGTGGCCAATCCATATGTCTATGCTTTGTCTCTATGCGTATATGTCTCCGCATGGACCTTTTACGGCTCTATTGGAAGGGCGGCATCTACGGGCCTAGAGTTCTTGCCCATCTACCTGGGACCGGTCCTGGCCATGACTGCCGGCTGGATCATCATCCGGAAGATGATTCGCGTCTCAAAAGAACACCGCTTGACTTCCATCAGCGATTTTATCAGCTTTCGCTATGGACGAAGCTACACCATAGGGGCTGTGGTAGCGGCATTGAGCTTGGTCATGGTAACACCATATGTGGCACTGCAACTCATTGCCATCTCCACATCTCTCGATATATTGAGTGGATCCAACCTCATATTTCAGGGCTTTAATGTGGAAAGCAAGCTCGTAGTAGCCATTCTCCTGGGAGCCTTTGCGGTGATATTCGGAGCCCGGCACCTCGATCCCATGGAGCGTCATGAGGGGCTGATCGCGGTGGTGGCCTTTGAGTCTCTGGTGAAAATCGTGGCCTTTCTTCTTGCCGGACTCTACGTCGCATACGGCATCTTTTCCGGATACGGAAATATTATGAGCGGGATTATCAACCTGGCAGCAAATAATCCGCAATACGATACACTTATGGATATAGAGCCGACGCTCTGGTTCACCTTGACCCTGTCCTCCTTCTTTGCCATCCTATTCCTGCCCAGGCAGTTTCATGTCATGGTGGTAGAAAATTCAGATGAGTTGCATCTTAAGAGGGCCATGTGGCTCTTTCCTCTCTATCTTTTGTTGATTAATCTATTCGTTCCTGCAATCGCCTGGGGTGGTGTGCTCCTCAATACACCGGGTTTGAAGGATGCCTTCATAATAACGATTCCTTATACCATGGGTCAGGACGCTCTCTCGCTTTTCGTGTTCATAGGCGGCACATCAGCCGCCACTGCCATGATCCTGATTGAATCCGTTGCAGTGGGTACCATGCTGCTCAACGATTTGGAGATGCCTTATATTTTGGCCCATATCAAGAAAGATCGAAATCTGGCCAATACGCTTCTCAATACGAGACGGGTGAATATCCTTCTGGTCGTGCTCCTCGGATATCTCTATTCTCGTGCTGTGGCTTATCAGACATTGGGGGATATTGGGGTCGTCTCTTTTCTGGCGGCCAGCCAGCTAGCGCCTGCCGCTTTAGGTGGACTGTACTGGAAGACCGGCAACCGGAAAGGGGCCATGGCCGGCTTGACATCAGGTTTCTTGCTTTGGGCCTATACAGCTCTCATTCCCACGGTTGCGAAAGGTAATGCGTGGCTGGGAGATTGGGTCAGAGATGGGCCGCTGGACCTGGCCTTCCTCAGGCCCACCAATCTCTTCGGGCTTGATCTGGATATCTGGACGAACTCTGCATTCTGGACACTTCTCGTCAACTGCAGCCTGTATGTTCTCGTATCTTTGGCCAGCAAGCCCAGTTCAGATGAAATGAGCACTGCTGATTGCTTCGTGGATGCTTACCAGCAAGGGAGAGCTTACCACGTTCCGGATAAGGGAGCGATACACCAGGGAACGGTTGAAGAGCTGGAGGCAACGCTGGCGCACTATATTGGTGAGACACCGGCCAGGATAGAGGTCGATGCCTACCTTGAACGTCTTGGCACCAATCGTGAGATGATTGAGCCGGACCAGCTTCGGCAGTTGTGGGGTCAATTTGAGAAGACGCTTACCGGTTCGGTGGGACCTTCGGCTACCAGGATGATTGTGGAAGATCATGTGACTGTAAAACCGGTGATGGAAGCGGCCAAGGAAACCCTTCCTGCATACGATCTAGCGCGTGGAAAGATCTATGTCGTTCCTGAGATTGCCTATGCGGTCTTCACCGATCAGATCACTCACGGCGTAGAGGGGCTATGCATCACGCATGACGCCCCGGAGGATGTGAGGCAACGCTGGGGATTTACTGAAACGCCCATCATAAAACTCTCCGACGAAAAAGGAAGCGATCGCTACATCTCTCCCAGAAATCTGCCTCTCCTCTTTGTGACCATAAAATCATTCGTTGAGTCCAGCAAGAACAGCATAGTTCTCATTGACAGCATTGAGAAGCTCATCAAAGAAAACGAGGGCAAAATCCCCCAAAGGGAGATACTCGACTACGTCTACCAAATAGAGCTTTTAGCTCATAAATCTCATTTCATATTGGCGGAGGACCCGGATTTTGTTCATATGGAGATTACTTCGGGCATAAATGAGGTAAAAGAGCTGCTTTTCTCATTGGGTCCCCTTTCCAGTTATCTCTTCCAAACTTTCTCCGATGCCATGCTCTCCCAGCTCAACGATGATGCGAGAAGGGAAGCAGTAATGCAGACCAATGAACAAATCGCTTCCGGGGATTTCTTTGAGACAAGCAAGCAGAGGTCGCTCTCTGATGATTCAGTCAGTGCCTGCGAGCCGGATATGAAAGGCGCCCTGCAATCCGGTCTGTCTCTTAATATCCTCCCGGATCTGGTGCTAACGAGACGCAACTTCTTTGTGGCGGTGAGAAGGCTGGGAAGGATCATCAAAACATATGATCCCGCCTTCGATATTGTTGCGACATTGGCAGAGCTCATGAAGAGCTATGGACGAAGTCCCTATGAGATCTCTCTTATTCCTGGGACCACCTATATTATCGCCGAAGAAAAGCCGCAAAAGAGCCTGGAGCTATTCAGCGAGCTGGTGAGGCACGGCATGGATGGGTTGTGCTTGAGCCGTTATAATCCAGCAACTCTTGATGAAAGGTACAATGTGCCAGCAGATACGGTCATATGGTTGACGCAAAAGAGCGAGCCGGGATATAGAACTGTGGACCCGACGAACTTCCCTCGGCTCTCCAGTATGATCACAGATTTCCTGGGCAGGGCTAACTATCCCATTATATTGCTGGAGGGGATGGGATATCTCATCACCCAGAGCAACTACGAGACTGTGCTCCGGTTTGTTCAATCTCAAAGAGATGAAATCGCCCTCAAGAACGCTATAATGCTTGTACATATCGATCCACTCTCTCTGGACACAAAGGAGTTGCATCGTTTGGGAAGCGAAATGGAGACTTTTAGCGCATGATTTGAAAAGAGGCTTTTAATAGTTGCGATGATAATTCGATGTCATGTACGATGCAGGCCTTATATTATTATTAGTAGTCATAGTCTTTGGCGCATTCTTGATCTTGAGATCCATCAAGAATTTCGTGCTTAATGCCATAATGGGGCTGGTGATTCTTATTCTGGCTAATGCCGTGGCAGGCCTTGAAATCGGCTATAGTTGGCTGGTAATATTGATCTGCGGCATAGGCGGTGTCCTGGGGGCATTCCTGGTGATATTGCTTCATTTTCTGGGATTTGGGATTTAGAGATTACTAATTTTTTCATTATTTGTTAATACGCCCTCCAGATCATCATTTATTGTTGAATTTAGATCATTAATATTTTGTAGCAGCTCATGCCCGGAAGACGTGGTCTTATATAATCTATCTTCTTTGACAAGATAACCGTGCGAAGTCAACCATTCGAGGTATTGTCCTGCATTTTTGAAATTAAGGTTGACCTGATAGACGATCTTGGTCTTACTTGATCCTTCTGTTTTGCATAAGTTAAGAATACCGCCAAGTATCTCCAACTTGTTCCGCCGCGTCATCTGCTAATTTCTCCTCTTTAGTAGGCCTCCATATGTCTTATATATTAGATACTGATAAAACTTTCGTAACTTTGGTATTATGTATTTTTTAGCCAACTCAGTCAACAAATATATATAAAACAACGGATCAATGCATACTCTCTGCTGTGCTATGTTCGCTCTGTCTGCGACATAACAGACTGTTATCTTGATATAATTAATTCTATAGCTTTATCCAGTTCTTTCGCATCCCTTCGCAGCAATTCATCTCCCTGGCTCTTAAGTTTTGCCAGATCCCGGCGCAAGGGTCCCAAACGCAGGACCGCGTTTGGTTCCCTTGTAGTGGAGACCATCTGCTCTAGCCTCTCCAGCCTCAGCCTCATTGCATCCCCTTTTAGCAATTCCGACAGATCTCGCAGGGATTTGACGACGCTTTTGCCGCGCGGCGTTAGCTCTAGATAATTGATCCTTCCCTCTGGTCGAGACTTGATCAAACCCTGCGCTTCTAGCTCACGAAAAATGCTACAGGTATGGGGGAAGGTCGAATCGATATGCTTGGCGACCAGCGCGCCGTAAGCATGCTCGATCTCGTCCACAGCAATTAATGCTGAAACGGGCTTTTCCCGGAGGAAAAGCCGCTCGAGTGGTTTTTGCATTCTATCTCATTTCAGGTCTTTAGGCATTTGCTTGCATTTGGACCTGAGTAGGTGTTATGACGGGAGCAGAAAGGGCCTGCTCCGGCAGCGCGATGTCTGTAGGCTTGTCAAAGTCAGAATACTGATCATCCGTCATTATGCTGACCGATATTTCTCCCAGTCGAAGAGACTGATTGAACATCTTCATCTGGCTGGTATTGGGGTCCAGCGCGCCTATGATCTCCGGCGTCATGGTAAAGCTCATGGTGCTCTGATATTTCACAGGCAGGTAAGATTTCTTGGAGATCCAAATCGTCTTTTCTATCTTGCCGGTCTCATTCAACTCGGTTCTGTTGACCGAGGGCAAATACATGGGATACTGGGTAACCTTGGCAGCAATGGCAAAAGCGGCATTTTGCAGATTGATTTGATCCCCGCTTCCGGTTACGATCTTCAATTTATAGGCATCCTCGCCGCTGATGGCTTCCGAGCCAAGATCTTCAGTCGTGGATAGATTAAACGTCGCTGCTATGGCCTTTACCTGATTGTTTTTATCCGGGCCCCAAACCTCTTCTTTGGACCTCGGGTCTGCAAGATGCGTCCAATTGCCGCTCTCATCATTTACGTAGGTTGAATTTCCGATCTGATACACATCGGCTTTTGTGGTGCTGGTGTTTGCCGGCTGGCCGGTCATCTCCATCTGGTTCTGGGTTGAGCCGGTGGCATGAGCCTCCAAACTCGAAAGATTTACCACGGCAACTGTCTCAGCGTTTTCAGTAATTGTAGTTGACTTTCCTTCGGTTGCATTGTTTCCGGAATCAAGCTTTAGCGTCTGAGTCATTGAACTCTTGATGCTGTAGCTGGTCAGGTTTTCGGCTGCAGCAACGGACAGTGTCTTAAGCTCTGCTACACTCTTATCGGCAACACTTGGACTTTTTTCTGTGCAGCCGGAGAATGCCACGACAATTAGCACAAGGACTAGTAACAATCGCTTCATATTTTTTAGCTCCTATCTCAATCACGTCTAATCTTGCTTGGCGGGCAAAAACTTTTCGCCTGTGATCATCTCGAAGAGTTTGATATAGATTCTGCTTGTCTCTTGCACCACAACAGGCGGCAGCGTTGGGATGGGCGGCTCATTTCGGCCGGCATCTCGGGCAGCATAAAGTTGGTCTTTGTAGCCCGTTTGGCGATAGTACTGACGCACATACTCTTTGGAAAGGTCTACGAACTCACCCTGCTCATAGCGGGCTTTATCCCAGAAACGATCCTCATCAGCAGTACCGTAGACATCGATCACCATGATCTGTCTCTCATCGTCAAAGGCCAGCTCCTTTTTGCCGTCCACATGGATCAGGCCTCGCGAGGCAACGTTTCTCCCGATGTCTTCATCGATCTTGAGCACTACCTCTCGGGCATCTTCATATTCCTTGGGCGACAGACCGGAGATCTGCAGTGCTTCCTCTTTTTTCAGCAATCTGTCCGTTTTCTCAAGCTTCGTGGAGACCTCGATGAAAGGCTCGGGCAGAGGCTCACCGGAGTGAATCTTGTGTCCAGGGGCAAAGCCCAGATCCTTGGCCAGGACTTTGCCTTCTTTTACCCGGTCGTAGAGAGAGCCGGCTACAAACCAGCGGCAGATCCACTCCAGAGGAATTAGATAATTTCTGGACTTTGCGGTGATTTGTGGCGGCTCTATTATGTCCACCTTTTTGCAGATCATGCCAGCTGGGGGCAAGTACTCTATAAAGTGGGTCTTGATGCCCATCTTATCAGCTCTCTTGAACCAGTACATACCCTCTTTGCTGAGGGTCTCACCCTTGAAGGGAATCAGACTGGGAATGATCTTATCAAAGACGGATATATTGTCTGTGAAGCGAAATTCCAGCCGGTCGCCGAGGTCGTAGGCCTCTTTAACCTTGCCCTTCATCAAAAGCTTGCGCTGCATCTCAGCTTATCTGACAGGGAAAGATGATAACACTTTTGCTTTATGAACGATTCGCGGCCCGTGGTTTGCAGCAAAAAAAGAGGAAAAAGGGGTTAAGAGAGGTCTATTCATCTCCGCCCATGCCGCCCATACCTGGTGGCATTCCGCCCATGCCGCCTGGCATGCCGCCCGCTCCGCCTGACTTGGAAGCGATGACATCGTCGATGCGCAGGATCATGACCGCGGCCTCGGTGGCACTGTTGATGGCCTGAGTCTTAACCCGCAGGGGTTCGACCACGCCAAGCTTTAGCATGTCCACCGGCTCGCCGGTGTCCATATCCAGGCCAGAGCTCTTAACGCCCTTCTCGTGCTGGCTTCTCAGAGATACCAGGGAATCGATCTGATCGAGGCCGGCGTTCTCAGCCAGGGTCTTGGGGATTACCTCCATGGAGTCAGCGAAGGCCTCGATGGAGAGTTGCTCTCGACCGCCCACGGTTGCCGCGTACTCCCGCAGGCGCAGGGCCAGCTCTACCTCAGGGGCACCGCCGCCGGGGACAAGCTGTTTATCCTCTACAACCACGCCCACAACGCGCAGAGCATCTTCCATAGCCCGGTTGAGTTCATCGACCACGTGCTCGGTTCCGCCCCGCAGGATGATGGAGACTGACTTGGGATTCTCGCACTCTTCCACGAAGGTCATCTTCTCGTCGCCGATCTTTCTCTCTTCGACGGTGCCGGCTTTTCCCAGGTCGTTCTTGGTCAGATCGTGGATGCTGGTGACAACCCTTCCGCCAGTGGCGCGAGCGAGCTTCTCCATATCGCTCTTCTTGACACGGCGTACGGTGTAGATGCCTGCCTTGGCCAGGAAGTGCTGGGCCAGGTCATCGATGCCCTTCTGGCAGAAGACGACGTTTGCCCCGGTGGCCATGATGTCATCCACCATGCCCTTGAGCATGGTCTCTTCCTGGTCCAGGAAGGCCTGCAGCTGGTCGGGTGAGGTGATCTC
>JAQTYS010000303.1 GCA_028688175.1 Methanothrix sp.
GGCATCGTCTCACCCGGCGACCTGGTAAAGACGCTTACTCCGATCTGATCTCTGTTCCCGTGTGCCCGCCCAGGGCACCTTTTCTCAAGTTCTCTATTTTGCTGCCTAAGACGATAGCCGTAGGAATGGAGCTTCTCTCGATGATCTTGGCGGCCAGAGGATCGACGGGCGAGCGCGAGCCGGCCTTCATTTCCGTACCGGAGGCCATCCGGGCCAGCTCCCGGTGGGTCATGTTTGCCAGCTTTTTGGCAGACGGGTCCTTCTCGGGGTCAGCGGTGTAGACGCCGTCCACGGATGTGGCCACGATGATCTTGTCGGCATGCACGTACTCTGCCAGGAGGGCAGAGACGGCGTCCGTGGTCTGGCCGACGGCCACCCCGCCCATGACTACAACCCTGCCGGGCTGGGCCAGGCGGGCCGCGCCAGCGTAGCTATCCGGGATCTCCTGGGGCGCGCCGTCGCCCAAGGCAGCCACGAGCAGCGCCGAGTTGAGCTTGGTAGCACCAATGCCGATCTGGTCACAAAACATCTCGCTTGCGCCCAGGGCGCGCGCTTTCTCGATGTACTCGCGGGCGATCCTGCCGCCGCCTACTACTACGAAGATCTGGTGCTCTTGAGCAAGTTCCTTGAGGGCCTGGGCATACTCACGCAGGCTCGCTGCGTCGCGGCCTGCCAGGACGGAGCCGCCTAAAGAATAAACGAATATCATGAGGGAGGGCTAGCGGGGCGAGGGGATAAAAGGATTGCTGGGTAATTATCTGGTACGTCGGACTAGAAGTCAGCAAACATTATCAGGATCGAGATACCATTGAACAGCAATCATGGCACGCTTAGAGAGTTGACCACGAGAGAACTGGCAAAAGACATGTTGCCGTAGAGACGTGGATTCTAGGCGAAAGCCTAAAAGTGAAGAGCATGCCCAATAATTAAAAGGCGCAAAAATTCTCATTGGCCAAAGCAGGAATTCTGAATGCAACACCTCAATCAGTAATGAGAATATCGCATGACGACTATTTAAAGGTAAAGAAGATGGGCAGCATCGATGAATATTTTACTGTCGATTAAGCCAAAATATGCCGAATCGATAATAAGCGGCAAGAAAAGATATGAGTTCCGAAAAGTTATATTTAAACGAAATTATATAGATACTGCTTATATTTATTGTACATCTCCCGTGAAGAGAATTATCGGGGCATTTAGAGTAGGAGCCGTAATTGAGGACCGACCGGATAGATTATGGAAACAATTAAATGAGTTCTCAGGATTGGATGAGACGGAGTTTTTTGATTACTTTAAAAATGCCGAAAAAGGATTTGCAATTGAGATCAAAAACATGGTCAAGTTCGAAGATCCATTGGACCCGGCTAAGTTAATCCCTGGTTTTGTGCCACCCCAATCATTTTATTATGTCAGTTTCTCTTTTTCCCCAGAAGGCTTTCAAGATAATAGTAAGAACAAAACACTTGACAATTACTAAAAAGATCCATCTTATGTATGAGGTGCCGCATCAAGGCGAGATTGGGCATTCAGCTGCAGGGTTATTTGGACTGCGTTGTTGTAGCTCTTCGGGAATTCCTGAGTTGCAACGTCGCCTAAGGCGGCCACGAGCAGAGCCGAGTTGAGCTTGGTGGCACCTATGCCGATGGTATCACGAACATCTCGCTTGCACCCAAGGCACGGGCTTTGGCGATGTACTCGCGGGCGATCCTGCCGCCGCCTACTACTACGAAGATATGGTGCTCAGCTGCCAGCTCCTTAAGGGGCTGGGCATACTCACGCAGGCTCGCAGCCGTCGCGGCCTGCCAGGACAAAAGCCGCCGAGAGAATAGACGAATATCATGAGGAGGGGCTAGCGGGGCGAGGGGATAAAAGGATTGCCTGGTTTGTGGATATTTGTGTACAACTTATTTAGGAAAGTTGTGAAGCGTGGATTGATAGCATGATTCGCTTCGGTCAAGCACTGCTATTTTTCCCATTCCTCAAGCTGTTGTTTGATCTTTTCCGCATTTGGGCTTTCGATTTGCTCTAAAATAATGAGCGCTGATTTTGCAAGATCTACGGCCTTCTCACGATGGCAGAGCTTATTCCAGGACAAGCTCATATTGATGAGTGCATTGCTTTCCCCTAGCTTGTCCCCAATATCCCTGGCTATTGACAGAGCTTGTTCGTAGAAATCTATGGCATTCGCTATGTCACCAAGTACTATGTGGGCATTACCCAGGTTGCCCAGTATGTTTTCTTCCTCTTGTCTGTCTCCGATCCCACGAGAAGCTGCGAGAGCCAGCTCATAATACTCGATGGCGCTGGAGGCATCGCCAGCTGCGTAGAAGGCACCACCCAGATAATTCAGATTATTCGCTTCTAATTTTTTATTTACGATCTCGCGAGCTATGGTTAGAGCTTGCTTGAAGCAATCGATGGCCTTGAAAAAGCTGCTTGATGCATAGTAGGCACAACCCATGTTTTCTAGAATATTTTCCGCTTGTTGTCGTTCTTCACTCTCGCGGGCTACTACGAGTGCATGTTCGTAATACTCGATAGCTTTGCAGGTTTTGCCAACATCTGCATAGGAATTTCCCAGGTTGATCAGAGCTTTGCTTTTCCCCCACTCATCCCCAACGTCACTAGCAATGGCCAGATGCTTCTCATAGTATTCAATGGCCTTACGGATGTTTCCCAATTGGGAGTAAGCTAGGCCAAGGTTTCCCAATGCGGCGCCTTCACCTTGAGGGTCCCTGATTTCTCTAAATATCTTGAGGGCCTGTTCGCAGTACTCGATGGCTTCCTGAGACTTGTTAAGATTTGCATAGGCTAAGCCCAAATTGCCTAAGTCATTGGCTTCTCCACGTCGGTCGCTATTTATTCGGACAAAGGTAAGATGCTGTTTGAAAAATTCGATGGCTTGAGATGTTTCACCAATGGCTAAATAAGCTGTACCTAAATTGCCAATTGCATTGTAAGCTCCTAATAAATCACCAATGTTGCGAGATAAGGAAAATCGTTTTTCGAAGATATCTATAGCCTTATGAAACTCGCCGACTTGAACATAGGCGATCCCAATATTAGAAAGATGCCCTCCTTCTTTTTTACTGTACTTTCCAAGTTTCTCCTAAATTTTTATTATTCATATTATCCTAATATTCACATTTTTAATCCTAAGCTTTTCAGTATATAGAGCAATCCTCCGTCAGGCACAGGTAGATTAAAATATGTC
>JAQTYS010000054.1:0-9106 GCA_028688175.1 Methanothrix sp.
GCGACTGATGGAAGTAAATCAGCACACGTACCTGAACACACATTTGTAAAGAAATTTCAGGATGTTAAGATGGCTCGTAAAGCTTTAAAAAGGCTGGTCTCAAGTGGTTATGTAGCGAGACATCCGATTGCGGGTGAGATGACTTATCAAATGACACAGGCTGGATGGGAAGAGTGCAGAAGGATGAAAGCTGAAGTGGCGCGTCTTTAGCGGATCACCATTTATCCATAGATCAGTACTAGATAGTGCAACGCCGCATGGTTTCAACTTAGATGCTGGATTTTTGTCAGTATCTTGAGACTGAGTAAGGACAAGTCTTCTTTTGGTCATTAAGCGCATCTGCTGTTAATTTCTAGCGGAAGGCGGCAGAGGTAAACCATCGGCAATCCAACCCACAGTAAATGCAGCAGCAGCATCTGATGCATATTCCTTCCATGCATCACGCTCTCTTGTTCCTCTTATTTTATCACTTTTTGTTTTGGGACGTGGCAGATCAGAAATGGCTCGAATTACCATGAATCCGACAGGGACCTTTAGGCTTTGTGCTTGCTCTATAGCGCTACCTATTCCTGCCCCTTCCATCTCGACTGCCTTGATTTTCGGCCACCTACTGATGACCTGGGCGAAGAACTCATTGGTAGGATCCTCGACTACCTTCTCTCCTGATGCGATCTCCCCGCGGATAACTTCAGGCTCACATTCTTCAGGTGGCTCTGCTTTGATATAATCACGCCAGTTGTATCGAGTAGAATATGCAATGGCACCTGTAAGGAGACCTTGATCCGTCTTGCAGGTCCAATTTCCACGTGGCACGAATTCTTTTTCAATTTTACCATATTCATAACCATAAATGCAGTCTGCGATGATTACATCTCCCTTTTTCGAACCGATATTTGATAGTCCTCCTGCTATTCCAGAAAATATTAGATAACTCGGTTTCCAAAGGGAGATTGCTTCCTTAGCTGCCATTGCACTTTGGATATCACCAGCTCTGCCAGTCATCCCGACCGCCACTTTATAGCTGTCTCTGTGATTTGGACAAAGAACATCTCCAAATCGCCAGGCATAAATGTTGGGAGATGAACCCAAACGCGGAAGGATCAGATTTGATAGCTTCGAAATGATCGCATTATACTCCTCGGGGAGGACCGTGAGGATAACAACATCCACTAATGGTAGGGGGTGATTTTCTAAAATAGAGCCAAGATTTAATAATGCACGATCAATCAGATGGAGTTTCTCTGGAAAATCTGTTTCAAGCTGGATCTCTTCGACTGCTTCACATACCGGATTCTTCTCTTCTTTCGGGAGCAGTCTGCAAAACTTCATTAGCTGTTTGACTATGCTGGAGCTGCTCCTTTGGATACTAACAAGATCCCCCTCTGATAGAGCCTTTGCAGCGTTGTAGATCTCTGCCCCGGGCGTTTTGATCTCATTGTCTGATCCACGAGTAATCTGGCATATACGTTTTGCTCTTTCTTGGATCTCGGCGCTTCTTTCTAATATCTTGTCCTCAAGAATAGGATTACATTTTCTGAGCAGCTTGACTACCCCTGGTGCTTCTTCTTCAGCAGCAGCCATAGATTCTGCAGCCTTCTCGCAGTACCATCTGTAGGTATTTAATTCACTAGCAACCTCCTGAGCTGATCGCTCCTTCAGACTCTGTGACTCCTGAAGTGCCCTAGCCAGGTTTCCTACCGCGTTAATAAGTTCTTCTTTACTCTCAGAGCCACCTACTGCCTCTCTTGCTTCAGCAAGGTACATTCGAACCTCATCTCCCTTTTCCTCCTGAAAGGTTATTGCGAGATATGTGCGGTAGAATGGATAGCAGAACTTTGCAGGTCCAAAGTCTTGTTCTTGGGATGACTTTTCAAAATAAGCAACAGCAGCATTTAGCTCAGACTTCAATGTATCCCTATTAGCTGTTTCTGCAGCTTTGAACACTGAGACTCTTCCCAGGGAGTGGTACGCATACATTCGCACGGAACTGTTTCTATCTTGAGTTAACCTGTGGAGATCCTGCCAGGCTTCATCTTTGTCAGGGACTTGGCTGAAGGCAGATCCCAGAGCATGTGCAGCTGATCTCCGCACAGAACTATCTTCATCCTGAGTCAGCTTGTGGAGATCCTGCCAGGCTTGATTCTTATCAGATACTTGGTTGAAAGCTGATCCGAGAGTATCAGAGGTTGTCATTCGCACGAAACTGTTTTCATTTTGAGTTAGCTTGACGAGATCCTGCCAGGCTTGATCTTTGTCAGGGACTTGACTAAAAGTTGATCCCAGGGCATATGCCGAAATCTCTCTGATTGAACTTTCTTCATCTTGTGTTAAACTGACCAGATCCTGCCAAGCTTGACTTTTATTAGGGACTTGACTGAAAGCCGATCCCAGAGAGACGGCGGCTTCTCTTCGCACGGAACTATTTCTATCTTGAGTTAGCCTGTGGAGATCCTGCCAGGCTTGATCTCTGTCTGGAACTTGGCTGAAAGCTGATCCCAGAGAGACGGCTGCATGCAATCTCAAGGACTTGTTTCGGTCTTGAGTTAGCCTGTGGAGATTCTCTAACGTTTTGCCTTTGACAGGGACTTTGGTAAAAGCCGATTTAACGATTTCTGCATGAGACTTTTCGATATAAACAATAGCTGCATTCAGCTCTCTTATTTTTATATCCTTATCAGCTGTATCTTCAGCTTTGAACTTTGAAGCACTCGCCAATGACTTATAAGCTTCAATTCGCACGTCGCTGTCTTCATCCTGAGTTAACCTGACGAGATTCTGTAAGGGTAGGTCTTTTTCAGGGATTTGGCTAAAAGTTGATCCCAAAGCATGTGCAGCTGATCTTCGCACGAGATTGTCCTCATCCTGAGTTAATCTGACCAGATCCTGCCAGGCTTGGTCTTTTTCAGGGATTTGGCTAAAAGTTGATCCCAAAGCATGTGCAGCTGATCTTCGCACGAGATTGTCTTCATCCTGAGTTAGCCTGTGGAGATCCTGCCAGGCCTGATCTTTATCCGGGAGGTTTGAAAATTGAGTTATTAGTATTCTGATAGCTATAAGACGGTCTTTGCTTCTCTCACTGATTGATTTTTTATGGATCTTATCCTGTGATGGCAATAAGCTTCACCAATTACGCATTGCTGACCTGTGTTAATAATTTATCCCTCACAAGGTACCTTCTCAAAACGGTCTAGCTCAGGAGGATCTATTCAAGCAGTTTAATTTATTTCCAGCTCCGACCATCTTTTTCATGCTACAGAAACTGAAATTTAACCGAGAATTGATCCCATCCAGTATTCAAAAAGATAAAGGAACTAGGTCACATATACTCAATACTGGCTGGAAAGATATCCCAGCACTCTTGATCATACTCGGATACCTATTTCAGCACGAATTTAGAAACAGAGGAAATCAGCTTCTGGACAATGGAATATCATAAATGCAGGATCCTGAAGTTAAATCAGCACAAGAAAAAGAAGCATGTTCCCGATTGTGCATCAGCATCGAGCATGGAGGATCCAAGAGAATCGCTGCAAGGTCCTGTGCTGGCAGGAATATAGTAGCGCCAGGCTGTTCTGAGTTCTCTTGATATATCAACTATAGGACGGATCTATATCCCTTTCACAATACAGATCTCTTCTTCTGTCAGCGTATAAAGCTCGTAAAAAAAGATCTACTTGCCCATTTAACGATTTCTACCTAGTGCCGTGAATAATTCTGCTCGTGTGGCTCCTCTTCTGATATTGCTAAAAGAATCTCGACGCCAGACTGTGCCTCGTCTCGCAAATCTCTCTTGCCTCACAGTCCCGGCAGGGTGCATCCTCGGGCCGGTCGGGAAGCTGGCCATCTTTTATCTGCCTAATTCGATCCCGAATGCGCAGCACACGCGCTCTATCTACGCTATGGACCTCGACGGCCCGCACCAGTCCCTGGCGCGGATACTCCACCAGTCCTTGATTTATGTGCGTCCTATGCTTCTCGCCCAAGAGAAGAGCATAGCCCGCCAGCATGAGCCGGTCTCTCTTCCAGATGCCGTCCTGCGGAGCTTTGCCGGTGCGAATGAGACTGGGGGTGCTGCCCGCTGCCAGCCGATCCAGCCTGCCAAAGAGGCCTAATTTATCCGAAAAAAGGTCAACCTCTGCTTGACAGGGAAGCAGAAGATCCAGCTGCCCGGCCAGACCCCGGGCAATGCCGGTGATCTCTCCTTCCAGCTCCCGGCAGGCCAGCTCCAACTCATCCTTCTCAATCTCATAAACCAAAGGCAGCTCTTCTTGCAGTCTTGCCAGGCTCTCTCTCAGCTGGCCTTCAAGATCATCTTTTTGGGAAATGGAGAGCATGAGGCTATGCAAAAGAATATGCTTGACATCGATCTTCTTGGGATCATTTCTCAGATTCTCAAAGAAAATTAGCCTTGGGCAGCGCAGATAGAGGCCAATTTCATAAATCCTGACGGGTGTATGCATCAATGACTATAAATGCAGGCCATCTTTTAAAAATTTTTTCGTTAAGAAGTAGGAAACACTATTTTCCGCATTTGTGTCTCATTTTCCTTGCTCTGTGATTCAGCTCTAATCTTGACCAGCCAGGCATCTTCCCTTCCCTGCCCATAAGAATCTGTAATGCCTGCCATTGTATAGGAACCATCTTTGTTCGAAACGACAAAAGTGCCGATATCATCAGCGCTCCCGCCTAAGATCATCGACCACTCATCCCGACCTGCAAAATCAGTCTTAATGATGAGAGCATCTCTCCCCGTATCAATATTATCGATTCTTCCCGCAATGATATAGCCCCCATCTGTAGTCGTTTGCAGAGATGATGCCGAATTTCCCTCGTAAGATCTCTCCCAGTGTTTTTGGCCATTAGGGTCCACTTTAATGAGAATGATCTTCTTCTTATCGTAGCCCGATTCTGTCCTGCCAACCACCGCATATCCGTCTGCAAGCTCTACAACCTGAAAGCCAGCATCATCCTGGTTGCCGCCAAAGGTCCTGTTCCATTGCTCTTCTCCCAGGGAATCAGTCTTAAGGAGCCAGATGTCGTCTCCACCCCTAATGAAGGAAGCCGTCCGTCCTGCCACAATATACCCACCATCCCGGCTCTGCAAGACCGACATGCCCACATCATCTTCCCTTCCGCCAAAGGTTTTGTCCCAGATCTTGCGGCCCATTTCATCAGTCTTCAGCAACCAGAGATCCTTTCTGCCGCTTCCCAATGATTGAGCATATCCGGTGATGATGTAGCCCCCGTCATCGGTCTCATCCACAGACCATCCGCCATCCCCTGAGGAAGATACAAATCCTCCAAAGGTCCTCTCCCAACTGAGGTTGCCGCTGCTGTCTGTCTTGATCAGCCATAGCAGCTCCTCGCCCATGGAATAGGATTTTGTGCTCCCCGTGACAATAAATCCGCCGTCTCTCGTCTCTTGCACGAAGTATCCCACATCCTCCGCAGATCCTCCCCAAATTTGGCTCCAGATGCATTTTCCCATATTGTCGGTCCTGATCAGGAAGAGATCGCTTCCCTCGCCCCTGGAAGCCGAATTTCCCACCAGGATATTGCCCCCATCCTCCGTCTCCTGCAAACACCAGGCGCCATCAGAATACTGCCCACCAAAGGTTAAATTCCACTCTTCCCGAGGTTCTACCGCTGCAGCTGAGGCTGAGGCGTAAAGATAAATGACTAGGAAAATAAGGACCGGAGATAATTTCATTTCTTAACTCCAACTCAATCCATTCCCTGATCCTGGAATTTGACGGTCTTGTCCATTTCAAAATTCCCACTCAAGAACGTGTGGGAATTTATGCCGCTCTTGCCCATCTCATGCCGGGATGCAGTCATACCGTAATAGCCTTTGAACCTCCCGTCCGAGCTGGAACCAACTTTTTGCAGGCCTGCAGGGCTATTTGCATCATTAAGAAGGGAAGAATTGACTGGAGTGCTGATGATGCTATTATTGTCCAAAGTTGAATTGCCTGACGTTGAATTGGATTTAGTCGAATTAGCTTGAGTGGAATTATCTTTTGTTGCCATCTTCACTTTTGCCTGGGCCTTCTTCCAGGAATCTAGCCTTGCCAAAGCATCGGCCATCCTATCCTCAACCTTCTTTGTATCTGCTCCCGGTAATGAGACAACAGCTCCATCCGGCCCGTTCATGCCTGTAAAGCCGGATTCACTCGACAATGCCGCCCCTAATAGAAGATCTGCCGCTGCCAAGAGCAATAATAAGATTACTATGACCCGCTTCATAATCCCCACCTCATGTGCACCCTTAATTAATCAAGTCTCCAATACAATTTTAACTTTTCTATAACAAAGTTTCATTTTCACCCTGTGGACAGCATTTATCTCTTCCTAGTATTATCATTCTCACGTGTACCTGGACTATTTCCCCTATGATTCCCTCCGGCCTTACCAGGATAGAATGTTGGACGCGGTCTATGAAGTTGTAAGCAAAGGTGGCCACGGAATTCTGATGATAGACGCGCCCACCGGCACAGGTAAGACGAGCTGCATTTGCTCAGTCTTAGCTGCTGCTCCAGGAAAGACCATCGTAGCCGTGCGAACTGTATCTCAGATCGATATCTATATCGAAGAAATTAGCAAGATCTGGTCAAAAACCAGGCACAGGCCGGAGATAGCCTATATGGTAGGCAAGCAAAAGATCTGTCCCCTGGAAGACGAATTTCGCAGGGAGAGTGTCTATGCCGGCTGCTCAAGGCTCAAAGAGTGGACCAAAAATTATGTCTCCGCAAGGATCGGCAAGAGCAACGCAAGCATCTATGACCCTGCCCTGGACAGTATTCCTGAGGAGGAGCCAGGCTACAGAACCTTCTGTCCCTACTACCTGAGAAGCAGAGAGGGCTTCGATCTCAACGGCACAGTTCATTTCCGGCGATCGGGTATTGCTCTGGATGTAGTGGAGAGCTTGAAAAAGACGATCACACCACCATCCCGTCTTTTGGAATCCTGTCAGGGAATCTGTCCATACGAGATTCAGAGCCTTTATGCTAAAAATTGCGACATAGTTATAATGAATTATTCCCATCTCTTCTCCCCGGACTTCCAAGACATAATCTTTCAATGGCTGGAGATGGAATCAGAAAAGGTTACCCTGATCATAGATGAGGCGCATAACCTTGGTGACGGCGTCCGAGCCATGAACTCGCGACTTCTTTCCATGCGCATGATAGACATGGCGGAAAAAGAGGTAGAAAAGTTTGAAGGAACCCTTGGCCAGGCCCGATTGGAAGAGACGCGAGAAAAAGCTTCCTGGAGAAGGGAGGGAATCAGAGTCATCCGCATGCTTCTTCCCAGGTTAAGGAAATTTTTGCAAAGTAAGCAGGAGAGGATGCAAGAAAGTGAGGCTCTTTTGGATGCGGATCTATTTCGCACCTTCCTTTACAATGGTATCGAAGATATTGATGAAGCACTATCCAATTTTTCAGATGTTGCCGTGGCCGTAGCCGACCTTAATCTGGCGGAAGGCGATCGCGAGAACCTGCAGGGCGACATTCAGCCCAGTCTCGCATTAGTGCTGCTTTACCTCATGGATGTTGAGACCGCGGAAAAGGATGCGTCCTATCAGAGAAAGATAATTGTGAGCGGATCCGGCGGCCAGAAATTCGCACGTCTTGAGGTTAATAATATCGATCCGGCCATCAACATCCGGCGCATCACCGACAACATCAATGCAACTATTATGCTCTCCGGCACATTCTCACCCCTGGAGGCCTATGAGCTGTACTGCCTGGGGGAAGAGAACAGGGCACAAAAACTGAGCCTGCCCAATCCCTTTCCTAAAGAAAACCGTCTGCTGATGGCTGCAAAAAAGGCAACGACGCAGCTCGACATCAGGGAAGATGCGGATAACAGGGAGGAGATATCCGGGCACATAAGATCGATAATAGAATGCGTTCCCGGCAGCGTCGCCATCTTCTTTACCTCCTATCCAATGATGAACAATTACCGGGAAGTATGTCTCACCTCCTGCCAAAAGGCGGGAAAGAAGCTATGCATAGAGCCAAGAAGCAGCGAAGAAGTCCCCACAGTCTTACAGGAATTCTTCCGCCTGGCTGGCAGAGGCGGCGGCGTCTTGACCGGTGTAAGCGGCGGAAAGCTGGCCGAGGGAATTGATTACAAAGGCGAGGCACTAAATGGCGTGGCTGTGGTGGGCCTGCCCCTGGCTGCATATGATGAGATTCAAAAAGAGATCAACGGCTACTATACCAGGAAATATGGCCGGGTTAAAGGAATGCTCATCGCCTATACCCTACCGGCTGTCAATCGCGGACTGCAGGCGGCAGGCAGAGTCATTCGCTCTGAATCGGAAAGAGGAGTGCTCCTGTTTTGCGATCGCAGGTTTGGGGATAACAGTCCGGGCAGTGTCAATGAATTCTTGCCGGATTGGGTGAGAGAGGATTTGATACTGGTAGACGCAAAAGAGGGCAGAGAGATAATCTCAAAAAAGGTAGCGGATTGGAAGATGGATAAACCTCAACAAAATAAATCGTCCCGGAATAAGATACAATCTAATATAGACCAAGAGTTGCCGCAAACGCCCTGGAGATCAAAATCGGTAAAGCCCGGCAAAAGAGATCTCAGGGAGCTGGCCAAAGCGCTGGGGCTGGGAAAAGACAAATCTGCAGCCAAGACGGCTTCAAAACCAGGCCTAAAAAGTTCCCGCAAGAAAAGTTAGAATTTTTCCTGAAAAGAGGCTAGTCGATCTGAGTCGTTTCCAAAACGTTCAGGGGTATGGCTCCCAGGGCCTTTCCTATTGAGGATTTGGCTATGCGCCCGGCATGCTCCTCACTTTCTGCATTAAAGATCTTGATCTCAAAGAGCAGCGCCACCAAGGCGGTATTGGCGACGAGAAAAACGGCGGGCAAAGGTTCGCCGCACTCAGGGCAGTCCCATTGACCCGTCTCCACCTCGACGAAGTCCATCTTTCTCTGATTCAACCGCTTGCCGGCTTCCGAGATAGCCACACCGATAGCATCATCTTCAGTCTTGACATCTCTTACCAGCCAGGCACCTTCCAGAAGGACAAGGAAATTGGGCATCACAATGCCTTTGGTAGGATCTATCATATAGTCCTTGTGATGATCAA
>JAQTYS010000054.1:9206-13190 GCA_028688175.1 Methanothrix sp.
TGACCTTCTCATACACTACAACTCGCCAGTCCGACAAGAGATTCATTTGAGAAGATCTCAGAGGTAATCGAGAATCCGGAGATCGGAGAGCCAAAGAGGTATGAGTTGAAGAGCTTGCGCGGCGCGCATGTTGATCCGTTTGTCATTATTCATCTGATTCTTTCCAGATCCAAATTCAGCATCCCTTCTAGATTGCCGAATATCCGTCGCACGTACCGTCTTCCCGTCTCGCCTCTCATTCTCGTGCGCTGCCTTCGCACTCGGGGCTACTCGTGGACGGCTGGCCGCATGCCCAAGGGCGTGTCCGTGCGCGTGGGCCGCCGCCGGGGCCCGGATCTGGACGGGCTGCGGCATCCGTCGGGCAGAGAGGGGGAAGCAGAAAGCTTGGGCGGACCAGGCAGGACGGAGATCTCGTAAAGGGATCATAAGATCTCAAAGTTCGTTGAAGACTTCGAGAAATTCATCTCTTTTATTCCTGTTTGCCTCAATATCAACAAAAGAGTTGAGCTTTTATTTCGTCATGGTTTGGCAGAGTTAAAGGCGTACGGCTTCCATCAGGGTTGATTCTGCTCATGGAAATGTGATTTCCTTCTCGGATTACTTCGAAGCCCAAGGTTTCCAGGGCTTTTAGCACCTTTATTATTGGCGTATCCCTGGCAAACTTCGTCACACTACCACCTCAGCCACGAAGGTCTCGCTGATTTCGTTTGCCTCAAAGAACTCTCTGCCAAAGGTTTCGATATGAAGGTTCATGGATCACCGATCTCCGGTTAGAGGCCGCTCGTGGGCGGCTGGCCGCCCGTCCGACATTGCTCGCATCCGCACTCACGGGCGCGTCAGCGTGGGGCCATCTTTAAAATTTTTGGATGTAGCTCTTTTCCGGAGTGATAGGGTACTGTGACCCTCCGCTCTTCGGCATTTTTATAAATCCTGTGACTGCCGCTCTGGCGAGCCAGAAAGAAGCCTGCCTTCTCTAAGAAACGGACCGCCTCGGCTGCACTTACCTTGGGTAGCCGGTCAGTCATACTGCAACTTCCAGAGATGTCAGGCTGATGGATTCCGACTGAGGGTGCGGCTGCATGCACGTGGGCCACCGCTGATGGGCCGGGCCTGCCGGAGTGGCAGCGATCCGGCGGGTGAGAGGGACTTTCAGCGTTTCGCTAGAGGTCTACATCAGTCAATACATTTTGCATCATGGGTCGAAGCTCTGGAAATTCGATGGCAGCAGTTATCCAGACAATTTCCAGGTTCACTTTGAAATAACCATGTACGAGCCGATCCCTAATTCCAGCCATATCTCGCCAGGGAATCTCCGGGTATTTTGTTCTAATCGAGTCTGGGATTTGCTTCGTCGCCTCTCCCACAATCTCAATGCACTTTGTTACCGAGAGAATTGTCTTTTTATCGTTTGCGAATTCTTCGAATGTCCTGTCTTTTATAAATTCTTCGGCATAACCCATGTGCTCGATAATATCCTCAATATAACTCCCGTAATCACGTTTTTTCATACGTAAATTACCTCTTTCAGGATATGGCTGCTTATCCTGGGTTTGAGGCCCGACTTTGTTATTAGATCAACTCTTTCACCAATCTTGTCGCTCAGGTAGTTTTGCAATCCGACATAGTGGATGAGGCCGATCGGCTCCTCAAAATCGATAAGCAAATCCAGATCACTGGTATCATTCTGTTCTCCTCGCACAAATGAGCCGAAGATGCCGATTTCCTTCACTTTGAACCTTTGCCTGATGATCGGCTTTTGGTCTCTAAGAATGCTCTCAACCTCTTGAAGCGTTTTCATTGTCTCCTCTGAATCTTAAACGACTTGATAGTAAATAAATATGGTGAGATACTTACATCCAGATATGTCAAAAAATTCTCAGGCCTGAACTTACCAGGGAGATTTTTCTGCAGAAGGCTCGCTGGCTGCGCTGTAATTCTTAACCCGCTTCTTATTCACTTGTACACCCGAATTGATTCCGCTCGCCTGAGGGCTAAGTCGCTCACGTACTCTCGCCCGGGCGCGCCTGCATGCGCGTGGGCCGCCGCCGGGGGCCTGGCCTACCGGAGTGGCAGCGATCCGGCGGGTGAGAGGGCCGGAAGAGGAAAGCCTGGACGGGCCGGGATGGACGTGAGGCAGGTTCTGGGATCACTGATCTTGAGATCTTCCGTCCGCGGACCTACCAAAGCGATTGCAGCCCAGGTAGTGCAAGAAGAGGAGATCCAAGGAGCTTTGCGGGATATGCTCGATCCCAAGATGGGCATAGATATATCGTGTTGAAGGTCTGCATGGTCTAGATATTTTTTATCCAATGACCACGAGTTCTGATTCGTTCCCTGCTGCTATTGCTCTCGCTGCCTCTGCCAGGGCCTGCTCGAACTCATTTCGCTCTGTTAGGGACACGCGCGCGCTGCCCTGCGGATAAATCAGTTCCAGTTCCTTTCTTACCTCATGAGAGGCAGGCACTCTCAATACGCGCAGTTTTTCCAGCGGCGTCTCAAAGAGGACCTTGCCTGGTGTCTTGACCCAGAGAATGACTCTTTGGCTGGTGATATTCCATACGCCGGGAACCCAGCATTTTATCAGACCCTCATCCTCTCGCAGATATCCAAAGGTCTTGTAGAGAATCTGCTCGCCAGGCAAGAGCGAGAGGTGGGTCTCCTGGCTGGCGTATAATTCCCGGCTGCTCTTATCCCAGTCTTCCATTATGCCGTACTCGAGCATTGTTTCCATGCCGGCAATCATGGCCTTCAGGGTCACGCCAATCAGGGGAATGCCTGCCACTGAGATGATGATATCAGCGTTGAGAACTGCTCCCTTATTGAGAAGCCGATCCAAAACCTCGACCAGACAGCTCTCTCTTTCCGGGTTCATCCTGCCCCCGAGAGACATACAAAACTGAAGGGAGCCCAGGGGCCGGTGAACCTTACATAGAACCCCTCTTTGTTATTGATCTCTTCCAGGACCTCGCCCAACTTTTTCACAGCCTCATCCGAGACCCTGCAGCAAAAGGCGGCAAGAAGCTTCTTGTCCCTGTATTTGTCAGAAGTACAGGAGCTCTTGCCGGCAGCCTTCAGCTCTTCTGCCAGAGGCTTGATTTCTGAGAAAAATTGATCCGCCAGCTTGCCTGCCTCTGAGAAAGTTAGGTCTTTCAGCTTCAGGTCCAGATTGCGCTTAAGGAGATAGGCCTTTCCTTTCGGCTCATTTTCGATGCGGCTTTTAAGATCCACTAGCTCCTGATTATGGGTTAATACCAGAGTTTCCAAACAAGCATGATCGCAATAGATCTGGATTGAGTACTCTGCTGTTCCTTGCATGCGTAGCAGCTCGCCTGCAAGTTTTTCGTAGTCCCGGCAGAGCCAGTCTACAACCGCATCATCATCACCCTTGATGATGACATCGAAAGAGAAAGGAAGCACGGTTCCGAACATCTTCGTGGCCTGGTCTATTACATAGCTATGCTCCAAAACCCAATCCTCGGCCAGCTTTTTGTCCTCGGTATGATATGGTTTTGCCTCGCAGGCATGTACTATTGCTGCGATGTCTTTGTAGGGTACTATGTAGACGTCACTCTCCTGGATGCCAATGCTGCCTAACCGGGCTTCCCCTCCGGTCCTGGCAACTGAGTAAAGGTACCTGGCCTCGTTTGCCATTTATCTCAGGACTCCTCTTTTTGGCTTTCTTCATTCCAGCTTGCAGGATTGAGGAATTTATCTATCAAGTCTTCCGCGGCCAGGTCGAGATCAGTTCGAACCAATTGCACAGCATCTTCGATGTTGTTGTCCGATTTTATCTTAGCGAGAGCCTCGGTTAATTCAGAGAGGGCCTCGCCAAGTCGCTCAATTTCGCAGTCGCTGAGACTTCCACTCTCCATTCTCCTCAACGCCTGTCGCTCCAAAAACTCCTGGATGATCTCCACCAGGGCTACCACCAGACCCAAGAGCCCATCCTTCAGGTTTCCTTCATCCAGGTTGACCGACATTTTT
>JAQTYS010000304.1 GCA_028688175.1 Methanothrix sp.
TCTTTCTTTGAAGACCGAGATGAAAAAATTATGAACAATATTTGCCCGAAATGAAATGGAACCAATCTAGCCGATATTTTTCGAAAATGAACGGTTTTTAACAATTATCCCCTTTTCTAGATATTCCTTCCAGATAAATTTTGGCGTTCGTTCGGCACTAAATTTATTAATCGTTCGGTAATTGATAATAAATGCATTACTTGGAGTGCATAAGATGAAGACACGAAATTTGTTGGCAGCATTTTGCCTGATGGGCTTGGCAATAACTGCAATCTTCGCTTCCGATGAGACTGTACTGCTCGCTTCCGGTGAGCCCATGCAGCTCGGACCGGCCAACGTATCTCTAGACCTATCCCTTGCCGGGTCATGTATCCTGGAAAAAGAAGAAAGCTCTGAACTAGAAGTGCATGATTATGACAAGCAGAACACCGATTTTAAGTATTCTATTTACCCGGCGACGGCGACCTATGAAGGCACCACCAACAAGGTCCAAGTCGAGGTCCACGAGATGAGCATAGCCAGACCGCTTGAAGGGCTAATATCAGGAAGAAGGCAGATATCGCCATTGGTGCATTGCATAGAACAATCTGATATGATGCCTCGTCGCGCTGATTATGATGCAAAATCATATACAATTGACGGCCATGAAGGAATTCTGTTAACTATCGATACGGGAGAGAATAACCCATTATATATCGCTGCATACAGTCCAGACGAAAAAGATGGTTCCGGTTCTATAATTTGTATCATTGGCTCCGATTTTCCCTGGGAGACGACAAAGGGTATCATAGACTCGGTAAAGACGCAAATTACATAGTCCTGATATAAAAAAGACGTGGGATTAGCGACAGTTTACACGCACGATAGATAGTCGACGCTGATGGCTCTGCATGTAGTTGCCTCAGAGCTGGATGAACTTGGCCATTGAGCTGAGGGATTTACAATGAAGCCAATCGCATCAACTTTTTTAGAAAAATTTAAATTGTAGTAACTAAAAGTATTATATCAGCAGCACCTCGCTGGCTAATTTGGCTTTTCAAATGAGGTAGTTGACATGAGGAGAATATTTGCGTTGCTGCTATTGCTGGCCCTTTGCATTCCGGCGATGGCAACTGATCTGCCTGATATGACAGGCAACTGGTCCGGAGTTATGGATTTTGTGGGATATGACAAGAATACTGCGTGGCTACCGAATGAGACGGTCTCCTTCTGGCCTGGTGAAGAATATACTTTGACCATCTCTGAGCAACAGGGACGAGCATTTTCTGGAACCATGGTTCCAAGCTTGAGCCCCAAGACAGTGCAAGTTGTGCTGGGTGTCTTGTGCAGCGAAAATGAATCCATAACAATGGTAGACGAGAACGCCTACTGGTGGGGCGATGTGATCTCGCCTACTGAGATTGAGCTGAACTATCAGAAAGTCAATATGGAAGGGATGGTTGTTGGCGGAGGGATATTCAAAAAAGTATGAAGTCGATTTTATATTCATAAGATAATATTTTTTTTCTAAATAATTTTATAACTAATGACTATTAACATTTACCATAAACTTTTTTGCTAAGCCATGTAAATAAGCTTTCAGGTGAGTTTATGAAAACCCTCTTAATTTTAGCTATGCTGGCTATATCTATCTTCTCGGCAACAAGCGCGCAGGACAACACCAGCGCGTACTGGACTGCTCAGGGCGATGAGTTCAGAGAGCAGTACAAGTACGATGATGCTATTCAGGCTTATAATAAGGCTCTGGAGATCAATGAATCTCACATAGCCGCCTTGGCTGGCAAAGGCGAAGCTTTATGGAATACCGGCAGGTATAATGAGTCCCTGCAAAGCTTTGAAGATGTTCTCAATCTAAGTCCATATTACGTCAGAGCATGGGTTGGTAAAGGTGTGGCCCTTCACGGTTTAGGCAATTTCAATGAGTCGCGCCGATCTTATGATATGGCACTTGAGATCGATCCTAACTATGCCATGGCCTGGAATGATAAAGCCTGGCTGCTTTACAAACAAGATATGTACCAGGAGGCTGTGGACTATTCTGATAGAGCAATTAAGATTTTAAACAAGAATCTCGCAGCGACAATTGACACGAAGGCCGTTGCGCTGGAAAAACTTGGCAAGAACGATGAAGCCCTACAGTGGATCGACAGGGCCCTGGAGCTAACCCCCATGGACTCAATAGTCTGGATACACAAGGGCGATATCCTGAAGGCACTGGGCAACCAGACCGGCTCTGAAGACGCATATGCCAGGGCAAAGGAACTTCCTGAGCAGATTCTGGACGAATCCAGCGTATAGACAGTCGATAGATCTCGCCAGAGCCTGCGGATCAGTCGCATCTCTTTTTTGCTTCCGGAAATCGAGCAGCGCGCACGAGGCAGAAAGCTGCGGAGCATACAAGTTCGCCCATGGACCAGGATCATCGCACTCTGCCACAGCTTCGAAGCACCATAGAATTATCCCTAAAAGAATTTCAACGCCAGACTGTGCCTGGTCTCGCAGATCTCCCTAGGGCCGGTCGGGAAGCTGGCCATCCTTATATCTGCCTTATCCCATCCCGAAATGATTTGTTAAAGATACTTTTCCATCAAATCACAAAGTTACTGAATATCCATCTGATTGAACACCTTTAGCTCATCCTTTGTCATCATTTCCCACCATTCAAGTGGCCTCACCAATGACTTCACGCGGCTGCCATCAACTACCAGTTCCACTTTTACCAAGCCATTCTTTTCTAAGCGTTTTACTGCCCCATGGACCCGGCCATGCGTCCAGCCTTTCAGCTTTGCCAGCTCATAAATGCTTAGACTTGGGCGTTCATCTATAAGCTCATATAACTCCCAATCAGTATCTCCGCCAATTGCGCGCCGGGCCTGGACGGCTTCAACTGTCTGACCTGCCATAATATCTTATTGAGGTTTGTTGGATATAAACATTTTGGACCGTTCTAAACACAATTTATGATACCTTGTTTCGATAATCAAAAGATTTATATCGTTTTAGGGTATGCTATAAAATATGCCCACTGGCCTGACGAGGATAGAGCAGTTGGTTTTGGCGAAGATTTGCGTTGCGACTGATGGAAGTAAATCAGCACACGTACCTGAACACACATTTGTAAAGAAATTTCAGGATGTTAAGATGGCTCGTAAAGCTTTAAAAAGGCTGGTCTCAAGTGGTTATGTAGCGAGACATCCGA
>JAQTYS010000305.1 GCA_028688175.1 Methanothrix sp.
AGGCAGGCTCAATCCGAGCTTGCCTTTTGCACCACGATTTTCTCTCCGACCTTCATGCGCTTGAGGATGCGTTTAGCCATCTCCGAGGACTTGGCCACCCGGATATCACCTCTTCTGCCCACAGTGGCCGTGAAGACCGGCTCCTCGCCTACGAAAACCTCCACAGACTCTCCGGCCATGTCCTCTAACCAGATGATGAGATGCTTGGCCGTCTCTTCCACCTTGGGCGTTGCTGGGACGGGCGCATCTTGAGTGCGTACATCGATGTGCAGCCCCAGGTTTTTCTCGATCAGATCGATGTTCTTGCCGGCCTTGCCAATCACTCTGGCAGCTTCATCCTGGGGAACATGGATAACTGCTGATGAGTCGGTGAGCATTTCCACCTGGAAGGGCCCTCGCACGTGATGGGATATCTCCTTCTCAATCTCGCGACTGGCCAGTTTCCAGGATGGTGCAGGCCTGCGGCCCTCTTTGGAGACGGGCATGACAACGATCTGCTCGCCATAGGAGTATAGCTCATACTCTGCCTGCCCGGTTTCAAAGTCCTTGACCACAATCACAGGCCGGGATAAGTCCGCTTCTACCATGCCGGCGGGAACCTTGACCACAAACTCCACATCCAGGACATGGGTAACCTCACCTTTCTCGATGAAGACCACCGTGTCCACTACCTGGGGAATCATGCCCATGTCCACGCGACCAAGAAGACGCTGCAAGGCATCAATGGGCTTGTTGGCATGCACCACGCCGATCATGCCCACACCCGCCAACCGCATGTCTGCGAAGACCTGGAAGTCGCGCGTCTTTCGGACCTCATCGTAGATGGTATAGTCCGGCCTGACCAGGAGCAGAATATCCGCCGAGGCTTCCATGCTTCCTTCCAGCGGCCCGTACTGGGTGATCTCGTCGGGAACTTGCAGATCGCGAGGCGATTCCAGGGTCTTGACCACATAATTGCAGCTTAAGAGATACTCGGCAACACCTGCGGCAAAGGTGGATTTTCCTGATCCAGGCGGACCGGCGATGAGGATGCCCCTCTGAATCTCCTTCAGCCTCTCTTTTAGCATGCTGCTATGGCGGTAGGAGTCAAAGCTCACCTTAGCTACGGGCCGAACGGCAGTGATCTCCAGGCCGTCAGAGAATGGAGGTTTGGCTATGGCGATTCTCATGGGCCCGAGCTGAATTACTGCGGCACCAATCTTCTCCATCTCCACATAGCCTTCCGGATCCGCCTTAGTCCTCTCGTAGATCTCGCGAGAGAGGTCTCTTAGCTCTCTTTCCGAGAGCGCCCTCTCTCCTAAGCGAACCAGGGAAAAGTCTCCCACCCGGCCGCGTTTGGCCATGGGTATGGCTCCTTCTTTGAGATGCACGGAAAGGGTATCCTCGGTGAAGTATTTCTCCAGACTTAAGGGCTTGATAGCCTCTCGCTGCGGGCGAACATACTCCACATCCAGGCCCATTGCTTCCGCCACTCGGAACTGAACCTGATCGCTGGTAAGGAAGGAGGCGCCAAGTTCCAGGGCTACATCCCGAATCATGGCGTCAATTTCTCCACCACCTGCGAGCTTGATCTGGTCTAAATTGGGCCTGATGCCCACGTATTCCAGCTCGATCTTGCCCGTCTTGGCAAGTTCAGAGAGCTTCCTTAGCTCTTCCAATCCTCTAAGACCTATATCTCTTCCATGATTGGCCTGAGCTTCCAGCTCGGCTACCACTGCTTCAGGCACCACGATCCTGCGGCCCTGCAGCTCACCGGCCCTGATCTTGGCAGAGACTCTGCCATCAATTACCACGCTGGTATCTGGCACTAACGGTTGCGCCATTGTCTAAAACATCCTTTAATCATCATTTATTATCTAGAATAACGCTAGAGATAGACTATATCCATCTTTCGCTTTTCAGCTATCCATTCCAGCACGTAGTCTATGTCCAGTTGTCTTCTGGTCTGCATACTGGACTGCACCACTATGATGAGACCCTTCTTCGTAGCCTCGGCAATCTTCGCAGAGGCCACTGCCCCAAACCCGGGGTCCAGCCTTCTTACTATGTAGAGCTTTATATCGCTGCAGGCAAAGCCGTCATCGGTTCTGTGCCCCAGTTCAATGCAGACCTTTCCTGGTGAGGATTGCAGCCTAAAGGCCACGCTGTAGCTGGCAAATTTGCTTCGATCATAGAGCTTTCTCTCCTGAAAAGCAGGCCGCAGATCTTCCTCCATTATGGCCGTACCCAAGGCGATCAGATCACTGGAAGCCTGGCTCGAGTATTGAAGGCATCCAGCCAGCTTGGAAGCAGTGAGGTTCTTTAGGGACGCATCCTTGGCATGGCAGTGTTCGCTCTCGTCTACCGCCCAGAAATCCCGGTTCAAAGGAAATGTGGCCATCGCATAATTGTCGCAGCTCTTGCACTTCATCCCAATGATTGTTTCCTTGCTTAAGAACGGCGCGATGCCCTCTAAGATGGTTAGAGCATCTGCGACGCGAAAGTCTGCCGCTTCCCCCAGGAACCTCCTAGCTTCTCGGACCGCAAAGAGTATTTCATTCCTATTATCCATAGACTATCCTTCATACGCCGAGAGCTTTTGCCCGGCGGTTTAATTCCAGGCTTGTAAGAAGAGCATCTTACATAAGAACTTGCCGTGGCTCCGAAAGAGATATATTTACTCATCACTTTTTCGCGGAGAAGAGTAGTGCGAAGCGCGAAACATTTGGAGGTCAGCCCTTGAAAGAAATACGCTTACATGGTCGTGGTGGTCAGGGATCGGTCACTGCCGCCGAAATGATTGCCGTTGCTGCTTTTGAGGACAAAAGGTTCTCACAGGCATTTCCGGCCTTTGGAGTGGAACGCAGAGGTGCGCCGGTAATGGCCTTTGCCAGAATAGCCGACAAGCCCATCAGGATCAGAAGTCAGATCTATGAGCCGGATTATGTCATCGTCCAGGATGTAACCTTGCTTGATGTGGTGGATGTGGCTGCAGGACTTAAACCGACTGGGAAGATAATAATAAATACCGATCGGCCCGGCCAGGCGCTCAAACTCAAGACGGATGCACAGATCATCACCATCGACGCTACCAAGATCGCCATGGATATCCTAAAGAGGCCTATCGTCAACACCACCATGCTGGGTGCATTTTGCGGAGCGAGCAAAGAGGTGGGTCTGGAGAGCATGAACAAAGCCATTTCAGAACGCTTCAAAGG
>JAQTYS010000306.1 GCA_028688175.1 Methanothrix sp.
ACGCTGATGCGGGCGTGGATATTCATCAGGAGAACAGATCTATTGACGCCATGAAGGCCGTGCTGACGACTAAACGGAAGGGTTTCGGAGCGCCAATGACCGAGATCGGTCACTATGCCGGGCTTCTGGATATGGGCAGCTTCGCTTTGGCCATGACCACCGATGGTGTGGGCTCTAAGGTCCTCATTGCCAATGCCATCTCTAAGTGGGATACGATCGGCATCGACTGCATCGCCATGAATGTCAACGATCTTTATGCCATAGGGGCAGAGCCCATCGCCTTTGTGGACTACCTTGCTGTGGAGAAGGTCGATCCGGAGAGAGCGGCGCAGATTGCGATAGGCCTCGCCCGCGGGGCGGAGATCTCCAATATGACCATAGTCGGCGGCGAGACTGCATCCTTGCCGGAGATCATCCGGGGCTTCGATCTGGCCGGAACAGCCATCGGAATCGTCGATAAGGATCGGGTTGTCACCGGCGAGAAGATTCAGAAGGGTGACGTGCTGGTGGGTGTTCCCGGCAGCGGCCTGCACAGCAACGGCTACACTCTGGCCCGGCGCATCATCGCTGAGTCCAAGTACACCTATTTCGACCAGATGCCCGGCGGGAAGAATACCATTGGAGAGGAGCTGCTCACACCTACCCGGATCTACCCTGAGATCGTGAAACTGGTGGCAGAATGCGATGTGCATGGTCTCGCCCATATCACCGGTTCGGGCCTTCTCAAGCTGCGGCGCATCTCGCAATTGGGCTTTGAGATCACCGATCCGCTGGAGCCGCAGCCGATCTTCCGCTTCCTGCAAGAGCAGGGCAATGTGGATGAAGGCGAGATGTATCGTACCTTTAACATGGGCATGGGCTTCGTGGTGGTAGTAGCCGAAGATGAGGCTGCAAAGGCCTGTAGCATTATGGGACCGGGCTCAAAAGTAATCGGATCGATTGTAAAAGAGGGAATAAAAGCAGGCAGCTTAACGTTTTAGGCCTGCTTAACCATTTCTTTTTCGCCGAACATCTCTTCTAATTTGCTCTTTATCTTTCTTATGGACTCCACAGCCGGACAGTCTACATCGATGGGCGGCTTGCCGGCCAGGTCCGCTTCCACCAGGCATTTGTCAAAGGGAATGGTTCCCAGAACCGGTATGCCCATCTGGGATAGCTTTTCAGCTACGGGCCCGGGGTTGTCTGCCTTATTTATGACGGCAAAATACCTGGTAATGCCTATCTCCTTGCCCAGTTGCATGATCCTCTCCACGGTCTCAATGGATCTCATGCCCGGCTCTACCACGGCGATCATGGCGTCGACCCCGCGAGCCGTAGCACGGCCCAGGTGCTCGATGCCGGCTTCCATATCCAGGATCACCAGGTCCTTTTCCCGGACGATGACATGTCTGATGAGCGCTTTCACAAACGCATTGGCGGGACACATGCAGCCAGAGCCCCCGGAATCGATGGTGCCCATGACCACCAGCTTGACGTTATCCGGGCCGGTGCAGCCGCACATGGCCACCACGTCGTCGACCTTGGGATTCATCTTGAACATGCCGCCGGGCATGCCCGCCCGTTCCTGGACTAGGTCTTTGTGATCGGTGACGGGCTTTGGCAGAACGGGAATTCCCAGAGCTGAGCCCAAATTCATGCTGGGATCGGCATCTATGGCCAGAACATTGTAGCCGTCGCGGGCAAAGAGACGGGCTAAGGTGCCGGCCAAGGTGGTTTTGCCCACGCCGCCTTTTCCTGAGATTGCGATTTTCATTTTATGAACCTCATGAGTGTAACTGAATATATTTCTGATCCGTTTTTTTGCTGGTTACTTATTTGCAGGTTATGTTTATATCAATTCTGCATCGAGCATTAGCAGGACGCTGTAATGATCAAGGACGCTAGAAATTGCGAAGGAGAGTTTACTAATAACAATCCGGAGATGACTTCCTCAGCCATTGCCGACGACATTATTCTCTCTCGCAATGCCAGAGCAGTTCTAAATAAAAGATATCTGCGTCGCGACGAATTCGGGGCGGTCGCGGAGACACCTAAAGAGATGTTCGAGCGGGTGGCTGCTCATGTTTCGCGGGCCGAGATCAAGTATGGTGGCGATGCCGAATACTATCGCACCAAATTTTTAGAGATTATGCGTGGCCTAGAATTTCTTCCTAACTCCCCCACGCTCATGAACGCTGGCCTGCCGCAGGGGCAGCTCTCCGCCTGCTTCGTTCTGCCTGTTGAGGACTCTCTGCCCGGCATCTTCGACGCTCTGAAGAGCATGGCCCTCATTCACCAGAGCGGTGGGGGCACTGGCTTTTCTTTCTCCCGGCTTCGACCCAAGAATGATGTAGTACGGGCTACCGGCGGTGTGGCCTCCGGTCCGGTATCCTTTATGCGCATCTTTGATGTGGCTACGGATGTAATCAAGCAAGGGGGCCGCCGCCGTGGCGCGAATATGGCCATCCTTCGCGTCGATCACCCTGATATTTTGCAGTTCATCCAGGCCAAGGAGAAGCCGGGATTTTTAGAAAATTTCAACATCTCTGTAGCCGCCAGCGATGAGTTCATGCGCGCGGCGCAGCAGGGAGGCGATATCGAGCTGATCAATCCACACAGCGGCCGGGCGGCAGGCCATCTCAATGCCAAGGAAGCTATGGGCCGCATTGCTCAATGCGCCTGGGCAGGAGGCGATCCAGGCATGATATTCATAGACCGGATCAATGCCACCCACCCTCTGCCAGGCATCATTGAGAGCACCAATCCCTGCGGCGAGCAGCCCCTGCTTCCTAACGAGTCCTGCAATCTGGGGTCCATCAACCTCGCCAAACTGGTGCGGAACGGAGAACTGAACTGGAAGCGTCTGGTTGAGCTGGTATCGCTCTCCGTGCGATTTTTGGATGATGTAATTGATGTCAATTGCCATCCTCTCAGACAGATCGAAGAGACTACAATGCAGTCGCGAAAGATTGGTCTGGGGGTGATGGGCTTTGCCGAGATGCTGATTATGATGAATGTCTCCTACAACTCCCAGGAAGCCGTGCGCCTGGCGGAAGATATCATGAAATTTATCAGCCGGGCGGCGCGCGAGGCGTCAGCGCAGCTGGGCGAAGAGCGCGGCTCTTTTCCTCTCTTTGAGCAGTCCAAACTGCAGAGCTGGAAGGCCATGAGAAACGCCACAGTAACAACTATTGCTCCCACAGGCACCATCAGCAT